>NZ_JABUZD010000114.1:0-92131 GCF_014897875.1 Halomonas sp. 3A7M | reverse complement strand
GCGAATTACGGCCACTTGGCCGCATCATGAAGGGCTTAGAGCGGGGTAAGTTGCTTTTTAAGAGCAAAAGGCCGTCTTCAACAAGCTTTAGTTGGGCGCCCAAGTGGCTAAATGCCGATATGAAGATTACTCAGCCAGATGACCAGCTGGGTAAATGAATAAGGACAACAGGCGGTGGAAACGGCTCGAAATCGGGTTTTTCTACAGCCTCGTTAGCCGATGCCACGGATCAAAATAATTGCACAACAAACTTCAGCGCAATCTTTATTGTTGATTTAGATAATTTTAGATTGGTGAATGACATCCAGGGCCACGAGAGTGGCGATCAATTACTGATTAATGTCGCCCAAAATTTGCAAATACATTTGCCCCAGGAGGCAACCGTTGCCCGCTTTAGTAGCGATGAGTTTGTCGTACTGTTAAATACATTAGGTGAACAGCAAGGTAAAGCAACGCACAACGCTGAACGCCTTGCAAGGCAGCTCTTAGAAGCGGTTGCTAAGCTGCGTAACGACCGGGCACTGCCGATTACCGCCAGCATTGGTATTTCACTGTTTAAGTGTTTGGGGTTGAGTGTGAACAGTGTTTTACAACAAGCAGACATGGCACTTCAACAAGCCAAAGCGGCTGGTGGCAATTCGTTGCGCTTTTTTAATATGGAGATGCAAACCAGTGTGCTGGAGAGGGCTAGGCTTGAGGGGGATCTGCATCAAGCCTTAGAGCGCAACGAGCTGTCGCTACACTACCAAGTGCAGGTTAATCATCAAGGCGTCACTACTGGCGTTGAGGCCTTATTACGCTGGTATCACCCACAGCGGGGCTGGGTATCACCAGCTACCTTTATTCCTCTTGCGGAAGAAAACGGGTTGATTCTGCCTATTGGGCACTGGGTGTTGAAATTAGCCTGTGAACAGTTAGCAAAATGGGCGCAGCAGCCTGCTTATGAGGCACTCACTATCTCAGTTAACGTGAGTTCGGTGCAGTTCCAGCAGCCTGGGTTCGTACGTGATGTAGAAAGCTTGTTAGCACTAACCCAGGCACCGCCGAGTCGTTTGGTGCTGGAAGTGACGGAGAGCCTATTGATGAGCGAACCCACGCGAGTACGTAGCACCATGTTAAAGCTTCGTTCCCAAGGTATTCGCTTCGCGCTGGATGATTTTGGCACGGGCTACTCGTCGCTGAGCTACCTGAAACGCTTACCGTTGGACGAGCTAAAGATCGATCAGTCGTTTATTCGCGAATTATTAACGGACAAAACCGATGCGGCGATTGTGGATACCACGATTCTTTTAGCGGTCAGTCTCGGTTTAACCGTAGTGGCTGAAGGCGTCGAGAAAAAAGAGCAGTTTGATTGGCTTAAAGGACATGGCTGTTACCGCTATCAGGGCTATTTATTTGGCCGCCCGACGCCAATTGAGTATTTATTTGAGGCGTACTAAAAAGCCCGCGCAGCACCTGTTAGCGCGTGACGCGGGCTTGAACTGGTGTCAACCGTTCGTTAACCAAAGACGGCGAAGCTATTGGCGTTAAGCCACATATGCACAATGATACTGGCGACGTAGCCTAGAAAAATAGCCGGTGCCCAGCGTAGGTGGCCCATAAAGGTATAAGCGCCACGCGCTTGCCCCATCACGGCAACCCCAGCTGCGGAGCCAATGGAGAGCAAGCTGCCCCCTACACCGGCCGTCAACGTAATCAGTAGCCAATGCCCGTGGGACATTTCAGGCTCCATGGTCAGTACTGCGAACATTACCGGAATGTTATCGACTACCGCTGACACAACCCCCAAGATAATATTGGCCCAGGTGGCGTTCCAACCGGTGTAAAGCGCTTCGGAAAGCAGGCCAAGGTAGCCCATAAAGCCAAGGCCGCCTACGCACATAACCACCCCGTAGAAGAACAGCAGTGTGTCCCACTCGGCGCGGGCGACACGATTGAAAACATCAAACGGCACCACGCCACCCAACTGCTCAAGCTTTTTATTATCGCCTTGGCGGCTGTAGCGTTCACGCTTGCGTTCCAGTGAGCGAGGCAGGCTGCGACGTAGGTAATAGCCGAAAAACTGTAGGTAGCCAAGACCCGTCATCATGCCGAGTACCGGCGGCAAGTGCAGCAGCGTATGGCACAGTACAGCAGTGGCAATAGTGATCAAAAACAGCGCAATAATTCGCCGTGCACCGCGTTTGAGCCATACATCTTCATAAACGCTACTGGGCTTCTGATCCTTAATAAATATACTCATGATGACCGCAGGAATCAGGAAGTTTACCAAGGCAGGCAGGAAGAGGATGAAAAATTCCTGGAACTGGATAATACCGGCTTGCCAGACCATAAGCGTGGTGATATCGCCGAAGGGGCTAAAGGCACCACCGGCATTGGCGGCTACCACAACGTTGATACAGGCGAGATTAATGAAGCGTTTATCTCCTTCAGCAACCTTGGTGATAACGGCACACATTAGTAGCGCTGTAGTTAAGTTATCGGCAATGGGAGAGAGTACAAAGGCAAGGCCGCCCGTTAGCCAGAATAGCTGGCGGTAGCTAAAGCCTTTGCGCAGCATCCACGAGCGAAGGGCGTCAAATACACGGCGCTCCTCCATGGCGTTGATATACGTCATGGCTACCAACAGGAACAGCATTAGCTCGGTGAACTCCAAAAGTGTCACACGAAACGCATGCTCTGACGTATCGGACATGCCGTTTTGGACGTACACCCAGCCAATGAGTCCCCAAATAATACCGGCAGCAACCAGTACCGGTTTAGACTTACGCATGTGGATCTTTTCTTCTGCCATTACTAAGGCATAGGCAAGCACGAAGATCGCTACGGCAAAAAATCCGACGGTTGAGGAGGTTAAGTCGATATCTCCAGTCACTGCAAAAGCGGAAGGACTAATGCATAATAATAAGGCTGCTAACAAAAAAGGCCAGCAACGAGAAACTCGGAGCTGGCCTGGGTCATTATGTAACGTCGGCATGGCGTATTTATCCTTATATTGGTTAAAAGGTAGGGGGAATAAGCGGCGTTAGTTTAACAAGTTATATTGCATTGCAATACGTAATTAAACCGAATGAAATGCTTTGATAAGCAAGTTATTACGTCTTTTTTTTGGAAATTATCCGTTTAGCTAATAGTAAAATGGCCAAATAAATGTAAAGAGTTTAATCATAAATCAGATAAACATAATAGATTTACGATATTTGTTGGTCTCCGTCGCTTTGTAGGTATATTTGCGGGTTGTGGGTCGATCTTCAGGCGGTAATAAAATTGAGCAGCATGCGCGACCATATTGATGGCTGCGTTGGTATGGTTGATCATTATGTCGCGTCTAAAGGCTTGGAATTTAGCCTTTGTCATCGCTTTCAGTCAATAAAAACGAGGCCACACAGCTGGCCGTTGGACACGTTAAGGAACTCATATGCACCACTCAATTCGCTCCCTTTATCGCACGTTAGGCGTCTCGGCTGCCACGCTTGCCCTTGCCGCTGCGGCAATGACAGCACAAGCAGAAACACGGGTTACCTATAAATCAGCATCGGCGGGAACCGCCTATTACCAGATGGGTGTTGAGCTCTCTGAGGCAGTGCGCCAAGGCACTGACGATGCCATTATCCTGACCCTAGAAGAGAGCCAGGGCTCGGTGCAGAACGTGATGGAGGTGATGGCTCGGCAAGGTAACTATGTATTCACTACGCCGCCAGCCTTAGTTGAACAGGCTATGGCTGGGGAAGGGGCTTTTGCCGAGCGTCAGCATCCTCGCTTCCAAGAGATTCGCGGCCTATTTCCTATTCCCTCTATCACCATGCACTTTGTGATCGCAGGCGATGGCGGTGTGACCGATATGGCGGCGCTTGAAGATAAGCACATCTTAATCGGCCGAGGTACTTTTGGCGCTCGGGAAGCTACTCGGTATCTAGAGCTATTTGGACTGGAAGAGAAAGTACGTGTTGCTGACGCTTCTATTGGAAGTGGGCCAGATGCGTTAAAAAATGGTCAGATTGATGCCTTTGTGACGGCCAGCTCCTTCCCAACCCCGAATGTTATTGAAACGGCTGCCAGCATGCCAATCAGCTTGGTTAGCTTTAGCGATGAGCAGATAGCGCAAACAGGCGCTGCTCGTCAGACGATTCCTGGTGGCACGTACCCAGGTGTGGATGAGGATGTTAAAACCACGTCACTGCCGGTCATCGCTTATACAACTTCACAAATGGATGACGATACCGCGTATGCCCTGACAAAAACCTTCTGGGAGCGTCGCGATGCCATGGCTGAAGAAGCGGCTTGGTGGAGCAGTATCTCGCCCGACATGCTGAGTAATATGACCGGTACGCTGCACCCCGGTGCACTGCGTTATTATGAAGAAGCGGGAGTCGATGTGCCTGACGCTCTTCGATAAAGGCTGCCTTAGCAGCGTTTTTTGGCACTGATAATACGCAACGGTCTGTAGGCCGTTGCGTCGTTTTATAGGGATAGGCAACTCGGCATGCATGCTCTTTTTTCGTCTCAGACGGCTGATAACGCCACACCTAATGCGGTGGCGTCCCCTGGTTGGATTGCGTTAGGTGTCATTAGCGTTGGGTTTCATTTAGGACTGATTTTTTACGGTTTAACGCCCGCCCTGGTGAGCAGGCCATTGCATATGGCGCTACTGCTGCCTTGGGTGTTGATTTATATGGCTAAAACCCCTTTTCAGCGCATTAGTGGCTGGGGGCTGACGCTATTAGGGATAGCCGCTTGCGCCTACATCGCGCTTAACGAAGCCTCACTGGCGAATCAGTATGGCTTTATTGATACCCATCTGCAGATGGCGATTGGTCTTTTCTTAATTATGCTGGCCCTGGAGGCAGCAAGGCGTGCGATCGGTTGGCCGTTGCCATTGGTTGCGCTATTGGCACTGCTTTACGGCGCTTTCGGGCAGTATGTGCCGGGGGCATTTGGCCACCCGGGGTTGCCACTGCAAAGCATGGTGGGTTCACTGACGATTGCGGAAGGGGGGGCTTTGGGGCTCGCTAACGGGGGTTAGCGTGGGTGTCGTGGCTATCTTTGTGATCTTTGGTGCGGTGCTTAATGCTGGCGAAGCTGGCCAAGGTTTCATGAATTTAGCGAGTGCCGTTGCTGGGCGCTTAACCGGTGGTGCGGCTAAAGTGTCGGTGATTTCGTCGGCGCTGATGGGGTCCATTTCAGGCTCAGCCTCGGCGAACGTTGCCTCTACTGGGGCGATTACGATTCCCTCTATGGTACGTTTGCGCTACCCGCGTTCGTTTGCCGGCGCAGTAGAAGCGGTGGCGTCTTCAGGCGGGCAAATAATGCCACCGCTGATGGGGGCGGGAGCCTTTGTCATGGTCGAGCTAACCGGCACGCCCTACACACAAATCATGGCAGCAGCAACGCTACCGGCGGTGCTCTATTTTCTGACGGTATGGATGGGCATTAATGCCTACGCAACGCGTCATGACTTGCAGCCGATTGATGCCAGCGAGCAGCCAGCCGCCAAAGAAGTACTCATCACATCACTCTTTTTTGCGGTGCCATTTGTACTGCTGTTAGAGCGTATTTTTAACGGCGGATACACACCTCAATATGCCGCTAGTATTGCGATATTTGCCGGCGCAGCACTGCTGCTGGTCGATGTTACGCTGCGTTTCTCAATCACTGGGTTTGCAAATCGCTTAGCGGATGCAGTGGTGACCGCAGGGCGGCAAATTGCCACCATTGGTGCGATTATTTTGTGTGCCTCTCTGGTGATTGGTGTGCTCTCGTTAACAGGCCTTGGCGTAAAAATCACGTCGGGTATCTTATCGCTCTCAAATGACCTGCTATGGCCTGCGCTGTTGTTAACCGCACTGGCCTGCCTGATTTTGGGAATGGAAGTGCCAACAACGGCAGCCTATGTGATTTGTGTGTCGGTGGCGGGGCCAGCGCTGATATCACTCGGATTAGAGCCGTTGTTGGCGCACCTGTTTGTGTTTTGGTACGCGCTGCTTTCAACGATTACGCCGCCTGTCTGTGGGGGAGTATTTATCGCGGCGGGGATGGTAGGCGAAAACTGGCTCAAAGTAGCGCTTAAAGCCATGGCTCTGGGGATAGGGCTGTACATCATTCCATTAGCGATGGTCGCGAACCCTGACGTTATTCAGCTTGCTTTTAATCCAGCGGGCGCTTTGCTCGATGGTTTAAAAATAGCCGCTGGTTTAACGGCCATTTCGTTTGGTGTCATCGCTCGTAAAGCCATTTGGCTTCGCGTAATACTCGTGGTGGCGGGCGCGGCTGTTATCTTTCTCGTTTAATGGCGCATGGTTTAAAAACAACGGCGACGTGGCCGGTAATTGGGTGGTGGCATACACCACCCAGGTATCTAGTGCAGGCCCCAGCGACTGCACCAGCTTCAGTTGCTCAGGCGCTTGATTTATGACCTCTTCAGCGCAAATCCCGGCCTCAAAAGTACCCGCTAGCAAGCCTTCTGCCACGGCAACCGTCGTGGGTGCCTCGATAATATCGCCAAAGCTGCTTAAATCCGTGTAATGGCGGGTAGCTGGTTGAATAGCCACATGACGAGGGGTGGCAATACTACGCTGAGCAACTAACGCTAAAGGCTTGCTGCCGGCAATAAAGACATCAACCGGATAGGCGCGGTGCATATAGCGGCCCACGCAATCGCTGTGGGCAAAGTGAGCAGTGCACTGGAGCAGATGGCTTACTCGCCCCTCAACCAGCGCTTCAAACGCCTCTTCAAACTGTTCGAAAAGCTGAAGATTCGTGGATGGCTGACCATGCTTCGCTAAATAGCGCAGAGCAATTAATTCATGATTGTTGCCGCTAGGGCCGAGGGTGGCAATTTGCACAGCGAGTTCCTCAGACGATTGTAAAACTTAGCGTAAGGTAGGCTACATAGCCGCCCAGTAGCGCGGCTCCTTCCCAGCGAGATAACCGCATGCCTGTGTAAAGAAACAGTAGCAATACGCCTGCTGCTCCGAGCATCACCCATTGGTCAAACTGACTTACTCGCTCGGCAATAGGCAGGGGCTGTAGAAAAGCTGATATACCTAAGATGCCTAGAAGGTTGAAAATGTTGCTGCCCAAAATATTTCCGACAGCCACATCGGCGTGGCGGCGAAGAGCCGCAATCACCGATACCGCCATTTCGGGTAACGAGGTACCTACCGCAACAATCGTTAAGCCAATAACTGCTTCGGAAATACCCATGGCTTGGGCTAAGCCAATGGCACCATAAAGTAACAGCTGCGAGCCACCTATCAACATCGCAAGCCCCACAATAAGCGCCATAACTATCATGGTTGTTGAGCTTGGAATTGCAGTGAGTTCGTCTGCTTCTGCGCTATGCATTTCAGCTGCGGGAAGTGGTTGAGCGCGTTCAGTGCGATATGCCCAAATGAGATAAGCCGTCAACGCGGCTAATAATATGACCGCATCCCAGCGGCCGAGGGCGCCACTCCAGGCCAGAGCAACAAATAGCAGGCTAGCGCCGACGACCACCACACCGTCTCGTCTTAGCGCCAGCGGCTGTACTGACATGGGGCAAATGACTGCGCAAAGACCAAGAATCAGCAGTATGTTGCCTATGTTGCTGCCCACGATATTGCCGACGGCAATATCTGGTTGCTGGCGAATGGCGGCATCAATGGAAACAACCAGTTCGGGGGAAGAGGTGCCAAAACCAACGACGACGAGGCCTGTTAATAGTGGAGAGACTCCCATTCGTTTGGCCCCGGCGACAGCGCCACGGATGAGAGCTTCGCCCCCCAGCGTTAATAGTACGATACCGACGGCTAAACTTATCCCATACAGCATGCTATCTAATCTCTTAGTGTGCTCACTTAGGCGTTATTCCAAGCGTAGGCTTCACACATTAGCGGGAATCGTTGCGTCTGCAAGTCAATTAATCGAAGCCTTATCCACGCAAGGGAAACGTCGGGTAGGCGTTCAGCAGGGTGTCTAGTTCATTGCATACAAAGCGCGGTTCAATCCACTGTGTCAGGTGTTCGTGAACGTAGTGAAGAAAGCGTTGTGCTGACTGTGGAAGGCGCTGATCATTGCGCACGATAAATTGCCAGTGACTTTCAATAGGTAGCCCCTGAACGGGTAACACTACTAGATCAGGATGCTTATTAGGCAAAACGTGTTCAGATAACACTGCAACGCCCATATTGGCGGCCACGCTTACTCGTATGGCCTCGTTGCTGGCCATCTGTAATGTTTTTTGCATGGTCAGTCCGTGTTCTTGCAGCCAGCTGTCTAATAACATGCGTGTGGCAGAGCCAGGCTCGCGTAGCAGTAAGCGCTCACTTAGTAGCTGCTCCATCGTCACGGCTTTCTGTTGAGCCAGAGAGTGGTCGGCGGCGGCAATGGCAACTAAAGGGTTGCGCATAAAGCGTGACGCGACCGCGTGAGCAAGCGCGGGCGGATGGCTAAAGACGTAAAGGTCATCTTCCTGGCGCTCAAAGCGCGCCAATACCTGTCGACGATTACCGATATGAACGGTGACATCGACATCAGGGAACGCCTGACTAAAAGGTCCTAAGAGGCGTGGTAAGACGTACTGAGCAGTGTTCACGAGCGCAATACTAAATCGCCCCTTACTGCCATACTGTAAATCACTGAGCTGGTCTGCAAAGTCATCAAAGCGCCCCAACACATCCCGACTTGCCTGATAAAGCGCTTGCCCTGTGGCGGTCATCGTCAGTCGCTGGGCATGCTGTTCTAACAACGGGCTGCCTACCGCTTCCCTGAGGCGTTTCAACTGCTGTGACACGGTTGGCTGGGTAAGGTGAAGCTGTCTTGCGGCTTCGCTGATGGAGCCACATCTAACGACGGTTACGTATACCTGGAGCAACCTAAAGGTCAGATGGCGAATATTCATAGCAACCGCAACTCCTGGGGCGTCTCTTAATGCATCATTATTGGGTAGTGGTGTAGATCAGCTTTATCAACGAATACCTGGCAAGCCATCATCGAAAAGCTAGGCTATTCCTTGCCGTTAATGGACAGGTGAAGACAAAAGAGTTTAAACCACATTACACTAAGGTGGCGCACGTTGGGTTGCTCCTCAAGGCCAAGAACATGGCTTTGAATAGCGTTGAAGAAAAGCATGTTGTTATATTCTAAATATCTTTAAGCTAATAACTATAAGGAATTCCACCTATGATGATCCCCTTTTTAACTTCGCGTCCGCTTAAAACGCTGACGGCCAGTTTATGTATCGGCGGGTTGTTAGTCTCTCCACAGGCATTCTCTCAGCAAGCGATCTTGGAAGGTGAGCGCTTTCACCCTCAAGAGAGTAGCCATGGCATGGTCGCTACCAGCCACTTTCTTGCCTCAGAGGTTGCCCGTGATGTGCTTGCTGAAGGAGGCAACGCCGTTGATGCTGCCGTAGTGGCCGGCTTTGCGCTAGCGGTGACTCAGCCCCGTTCCGGTAATATCGGTGGCGGTGGTTTTATGCTGATCTCGGATGAAACAAGCGATGAAGTCATTGCCATCGACTACCGCGAGATGGCCCCTTCAGCTGCCTTTGAAGCTATGTTCCAAGATGAAAATGGCGATGCAGTGACCGAGCGTTCCCGCTTTACTCACTTGGCCGCTGGCGTTCCCGGCACCGTTGCGGGGCTAGCACTGGCCCTGGAAGAGTATGGCACGTTAAGTCTTGCTGAAGCGTTGGAGCCCGCCATTCGTCTTGCTGAAGATGGCTTCGCGGTGCCTCCGCGCTTTGTTCAAGGGTTACAAGAGGCCAAAGAACGCTTCGAGCCCTGGGATGCGAGCATGGCCACGTTCTTCAAGGAGGATGGTAGCGCCTACGAGGTCGGCGATATTTTCAAGCAACCTGATCTAGCCGCGACACTCAGGCGCATTGCTGAACAAGGGGCTCGCGAGTTTTATGAAGGAGAAACGGCAGAGCTGATTGTTGCCGAGATGGAGCGTCACGATGGGCTGATTACCATGGAAGACATGGCTAGTTACGCCCCCATCATCCGTGAGCCCAGCCACGGTACTTATCGCGGCTACGATATTTACGCTATGAGTCCTCCTTCTTCCGGTGGTGCTCATATTGTGCAGATGCTGAACATTCTCGAAGAATATCCTATCGGTGAAATGGGCTTCGGCTCTGCTGAAAGCATGCACCTAATGGCCGAAGCCATGAAGCGTGCTTACGCTGACCGCTCGGAGTTCCTGGGCGATACTGACTTTGTCGATGTGCCTCTGGCCGGTATCACCTCAAAGGATTATGCCGCCGAACTGCGTAGCCAGATTGGCGACCAAGCTACCCCTAGTGCAGACATTGCGCCTGGCAATCCGAACGACTACGAATCTAATGAAACCACTCACTTTTCCATTGTAGATGACGGTGGTCTGGCAGTTTCAAACACGTACACCATCAACTTCAGTTATGGTTCTGGCATCGTGGTGGATGGCGCGGGCTTCTTGCTCAACAACGAAATGGATGATTTCTCAGCCAAGCCCGGCGTGCCCAACGCCTATGGATTGATTGGCGGCGAAGCCAATAAGGTCGAACCAGGCAAACGAATGCTTTCGTCTATGACGCCCACTATCGTCAAGCAAGACGGCAAAAACTTTCTGGTGACTGGCAGCCCCGGCGGTTCACGTATTATCACCACAACGCTGCAGGTGTTAATGAACGTGATTGATCATGATATGAATATCCAATCAGCGGTTAGCGCACCACGCATGCACCACCAGTGGCTGCCTGATGAGATTCGTGTTGAGGCAGGCTTTAGTCCAGATACACTTAACTTGCTTGAAGAGCGTGGCCACACGGTCAGTCAGCAGTCAGC
The DNA here is from genome assembly GCF_014897875.1 of Halomonas sp. 3A7M. Taxonomy (NCBI): domain Bacteria; kingdom Pseudomonadati; phylum Pseudomonadota; class Gammaproteobacteria; order Oceanospirillales; family Halomonadaceae; genus Halomonas; species Halomonas sp. 3A7M. The sequence goes on along the minus strand of NZ_JABUZD010000114.1, from coordinate 81,326 downwards.
CATGGGCGCTGCTCAGTCAATCATGATCAAAGATGGAATGTTCTTTGGTGGCGCCGATCCTCGCCGCTCCACCTCATCTGCTATTGGCCTTTAACGTTACGTTAGGCTCTTACCATCCCGCCCTGATTGCTCAGGGCGGGGTCTTTCAGGCATCGCGCCTAGTGACTCTTTCATGTCCTTAGTTTAACTACCATCACTGCCTATTAACTATCACCACTGCTTATTAATGAGTAGCGATAGGGTGATGATAGCTACATAGATAATTATCTATGATTTTCTTTTAATATATTATTAGTTATCTAGTGTCATCGCTCGCAAAATGCAGTCTCTTTTGACCCTAGGGAGCAGTGGTGATGCCAGATATTGTGGTGATGTTTTTTTTATTGGGGCTAGTCGCCGGAGCGGTGAAGTCGGATCTTCAGGTACCTAAAGCTACTTACGACACCCTAAGCCTGTTATTAATGCTCACCATTGGCTTAAAGGGAGGAATGGCACTGCATGGCAATATCCATTGGGGGTTGATGCCAGAACTTACCGGTGTAGCGCTGCTTTCAGCGTTTATACCGCTGATGCTGATGCCAGTGTTGCGCCGCTGGGTACGCCTTTCCGCCGCCGACAGCGCTAGCATTGCGGCTCACTATGGCTCGGTCAGTGCGGGTACGTTTGCGGTCGCTCTGGCGTATGTAGAAGCACGTCAGTTAGCGGTGGGGAGTGAAGTAACGCTCTATTTGGTCGCGATGGAGCTACCCGCGATTATGGTGGCGATTGCCCTGTTTAGACGCTATCAAGGCGCCGCTGTTAAAGAGAGCACCAGCAAGTTATGGCATGAAACTTTAACCAATCGTGGCGTTATCCTGTTAGTTAGCGGGTGGGGTCGTGATTGGCACGCTATACGGGCCATTTCAAGGAGAGGAAGTCACCGCATTGTTTACTGGGGCTTTCAAAGGCGTGCTGGCGTTGTTCCTGCTAGAAATGGGGTTAACTGCCGCGCAAACGCTGCGCCCAATGCCGTGGCATCATTGGCGCTTAGTGACCTTTGCACTGGTCACACCATTGCTGCTGTCACTGCTGGGGATTCTGGTAGGTACGCTAGTTGGTTTGCCAGTGGGCTCTGTGGTGATTCTTGCCGCATTGGCTGCTAGTGCCTCCTATATAGCGGCGCCGGCTGCAATGCGTGCAGCTATCCCTCAAGCGAGCATTGGGCTTGCGATGCTAGCGTCACTCGGCATTACTTTTCCTCTCAACGTGATGCTTGGGATCCCTCTTTACCATAGGCTGCTGGAGTACTTATTTAACTAACAAATGGGTCGCGCTATCGCTTCAATTTGTTTCGCCTGTTGTTGGAATAACTTATTGTTTAATTGAAATTTGACGCCAGCTTCTTGCTTATAGAGCTGGCGTTTTTTAGTTTATTTTTCTGTTTTAGTAGGTTTTATAGATAAATTTGAATAGTTTCTTAACGTACTTAGTTCAGCAGCCCTATTTGCTGTCCCATGTATATTTCCCCTGGAAGCAGCACGAAAAGCCGAGGAATAGACACGTTAAGTCATCGTTACCCTCGTATTCTTTTGTAACAGTGATGTGATCGCAATGCTGTTGAAGTGTTGAAAGTGCGATGACGCATTGTGCTTAATTAGCTGGTATAGATGAAAGGGCAGTATACCTCATAGAAAGCATGTCTATTGCTAACGCCTTAGATGATAAATCTCAAAAACTCCTGCTAAACGAAAAACATCGCTGCTGATAAACCTATTAAAAACTCAATAATAACGAGGTCTATAAGATGGAAGATAAACCAAAAAGGGTCCGTCAAAAACCCAGTCTCGGGCTTGCCCTTGTGCCCGTTGTGCTGACACTAATCGCCATCGGGGTACAAATTTTCTATTTTGGTGATTTCACACCACATATCCCGTTGGCCATCGGCCTGGCGATAACCTCGCTAGTGGGAATCAAACTTGGCTTCCGCTGGAAGCGGATTGAAGATGGGGCGTTTCACGTTATCAACGTGTCTTTGCCTTCGGTTTCGGTGTTGATCTTAGTGGGCATGATTATTGGCGTCTGGATTGCCAGCGGTACCGTGCCCAGTCTGATCTATTACGGCCTTCTTCTGTTGTCTCCGGCTTTCTTCCTTGCCGCGGCGATGCTGATTTGTGCGGTGGTGTCCGTTTCTTTGGGGACCTCCTGGGGAACCGTTGGTACGGTAGGTTTAGCGCTTGTTGGTATCGGCGCTGGGTTTGAAATTCCGATTTACTGGACTGCCGGCGCGGTTGTTTCTGGCGCCTTTTTTGGCGACAAAGTCTCACCGCTTTCCGACACCACAAACCTGGCGGCGGCGGTTACCGGTAACGATGTGTTCTCGCATATCAAAAACATGATGCCAACGACGCTTCCGGCCATGCTGATCGCGTTAGCCATCTATCTGGTGGTGGGCTTCACCATGATTGATGATCAAGCGGCATCTTTTGAGCGCATTGATGCCATCACTGCGTCACTAGACGAACACTTTACTATTTCTATCTGGCTGCTGTTGCCAGCGGTGCTGGTTATTGGGCTAGCCATCAAGAAAATGCCGCCGATTCCCTCCCTGTTTGCAGGTGTAATGGCGGGTGCGGTAACCGCCATGGCGGTTCAGGGGGTAGGTCTGCACGATATCGTTACTTACGCTAACTATGGTTACTCCATTGAAACCGGCGTGGAAGCCATGGACAGCCTGTTAAACCGTGGCGGCATTCAGTCAATGATGTGGACCATCTCGTTGATCCTGATTGCCTTGGCCTTTGGCGGTGCGTTGGAGAAAACGGGCTGCCTGGAGACCATCATCAAGGCCATTATGTCCAAGGTGCGCTCGTTCAAAGGCGTTCAAACCTCGGCAATTGCTACCTCCTTTGCAACTAACCTGGTGGCAGGCGACCCCTACCTATCTGTTGCGCTACCGGGGCGTATGTACGCGCCGACTTATCGTGGCCTGGGCTACTCAACCCTGAACCTATCGCGTGGTGTTGAGGAAGGTGGAACATTGATGTCGCCGCTCATTCCATGGAACGCAGGTGGTGCCTTCGTCATTAGCGTATTAGGGCTAGGTATTGGCGAAGGTAACGTCGAGAACCTGTTGTATATTCCGCTGGCCTTTGCCTGCTGGTTATCGCCTTTAATCGGTATTCTTTACGCACAGATGGGCTTGTTCTCGCCCAAGGCAACCGATGCAGAGCGTGCCCTGTGGGAAAAACAGGGGGAAGCGATTGCCTCTACCGAAGCATTGGGAGCTGCTGCTGACGCAGCCGTTACTAGCCCGACGCCAGCTCCAAGCTCGAGTTGATCGTCGCTAGTCGTTACGTGTTTTAACCGATAAGACAGCACCCCGGCTTGCGAAAGGCGGGGTGTTTGTCTTTTGAGCTAGGCGTTTTTTGCCGACAACTGAATCGCTGCGCCTTGGGTTTGCTTGCAAGCACGCCTGAATAAAACCAGGAGGATAATAATGACTACAACGCATCCAACAGTGGTCATTGGTGGTGGAATCGTTGGTATTTGCTGTGCGTTATATCTGCAAAAAGAGGGGCTCGACGTAACGCTCGTGGAGCCCGCTGTGTCTGGCGATAGTACCGCTAAGTGGAGCTGCGGGCAGATTGCGGTTAGCGAAATTATTCCTCAGTCCAAGCCTGGTATTATCAAAAAAGTGCCTGGGTGGCTGTTGGATCAAAAAGGGCCGCTGGCGCTGCGGCCATCAGCATTACCAGGGTTATTACCCTGGATGCTGCGCTTTATCACCCACGCGCGGCGTTCGCGCATCGACACTATCGCCCATGAGCTAGCGACCTTAACGCGCTGTGCCTTCCAGGATTATGAGCCCCTGCTTGCGAAGTGCCGTCGTGACGATCTGATTGGTCACCAACCAACCCTTGAACTGTTTGACGATGCGGCTGGGCTGGCTCATGAGCAAACTTATGTAGAGCTACGTCGCGCGCTAGGGTTTGTTTCCGAAACGCTAAATGCCGAACAGATTGCCGCTATGGAGCCGGCGTTAGCGGGACGCTTTTCTCACGGCTTGTTGTTGTCAGATTGGCGCACGGTGTGCGATACCGAAACCTTCCTAACCGAGCTTGCTCACAGCTTTGTAGAGCAGGGCGGCAAGCTTGTTCAGGATAGTGTGTCGCGTATTGAGACCCAGGCAGAGCGTGCCGTTGGTGTGACTCTGGCTAGCGGTGAGAGCCTGCCGGTCGAGCAGGTGGTGGTCGCCGCAGGCAACGGCAGCTCGGCGTTTTTTGAAGCACTAGGCATTAAGGTGCCGTTGATTAAGGTCGGCGGCTATCAGGTATTGCTACCCAACCCTGGTGTCGACTTAACCCACGCCACTTTTTATGCTGACGGCGGCTTTGGTCTGATTCCAATGGAGCGAGGGCTACAGATCGGCGGCACGATTGAGTTTGCTGGCAACCATGCTGAACCGAACTTCAAGCGTGCGGAGATCATTCTTGAAAAAGCCAAGACGATACTGCCATCGTTGAATACGGCTGGTATGGAGTTTGGCGCTGGCTGGCGCCCTTTCTTGCCAGACACTAAGCCTGTGATTGATAAATCGCCACTGCTTGAAAACGTGGCGATGGCTTTTGGTCATGGCCAATTGGGACTAACGCTAGGTGCCACGACGGGGCGCTTGGTAGCTGACATGCTGCAAGGGCGTGATAGCCAGTTGGATATTAGCCCTTTCAGTGCATCACGCTTTACATTGGCTGGTGGTTAATTGCCGGCTGCGCGGTGTGCAGGCTAAGAGGAGGGCCCGTCTCTTGAGTATGAGACGGGCTTTTTATCTATGATTGAGCGCACTTAGTGGTTATGTCCTGCATGACTGCCAAACGCTGCGTTGAACTGCACCATTCCCACCCACTGCTCATCATGCCCTGCAAAGTCTTCGCGGGTCAGTTGCGTGCGTACGAACATGTTATCGCGTACATGCCAAGTGAGCTGTGCGCTTTGCCGCCAGGACGTGTCTTCTGAGACGATCGCGGTAGGGTGGGTTCCCATCACTTTATTGGTTAACCCTAATGCTTCTGCCCGCAGGCCGACTTCCCAGCGAGGCGCAATACCGTAAATAGCGTCGATGTAAGCACCATCTTGTTGCTCAGTGTAGTGGTCGTGTGCATGAAAGTGATCATGGTGTTGCACATGCTCTTGCAGGTCACGTTCGCTATAGAAGTATTCCGCACCTAATTGCCAGTTGCCCTGGTGACCGGGCTGCTCCGCATCGTAGTTAAACCGCGCATCTAAGCCTGCGAACCAGTTGTCGCCTTCAGCGGTATGGGCATGGTGGCCATGGTCATCGACACGCACATACTGACGGTTCATGCCCGCAGACGTTCCCAGCGTTAGCTGCTTATTCGCACCGAGATCTGGGCGGTATTTAGCGAAAATCGTGCCCACGCGAGGGCCACTGGCGCGATCCTCATAGCCCCCTTCATCAAAGCGGCTGAAGCCTTCTCCCTCGCCTTGAAACAGCTCGCTACCCAGCGTCAAGGTGCTGTTTGGTGACCAGGTTAGCTGTAGGCCTGTATCGAGCAGACCATGCTCTCCAAACAAATACTCATTGACCAGTGGGCGCTCAACAAAATCCCAAGCGTGAGGATGTCGGCTGTTAATGTAGCCTATATCAGAAAGAAACTTACCGGCTTGTAAGCGCAGGCCGTTAGGCAGCGTACGCGTCGCAATAAAAGCCTCTTCCAGCGTGATATCGTCCTCCGTTAGCGAAACAACGGCCTTGCCCTCAAGGTGGGCGGTTTGCCCTTCGATAGCCACTTCAGAGTGTCCCAGGTTAAATCCATTGTCGAGATCATGGCTATGGCCGCCGTGGTCATGTCCTCCCTCATGATCGTGACTGCCTTCGTGCTCATGGCTAAAGCCTGCAGGTGAGTTTGCATCTCCTGAAAAGCGATTATGGTAGATGCCTTCCACAACTAAGGAAACGTTGATGCTGTTTTCAGCATCGCTATGTTTATCGTTGCTATGTTCATAGGCGTCGTGCTCATGAGCATGACCAGAGTGATCATGGTCGTGCCCATGATGGTGATCATCTGCATAGACAGAGGAGCTGATAAGCAGAGCAGTGGCAAGCGGTGTAAGCAGAAATAAAGAGCGTGGCACAGGTGTATTCCCTTAAACGTTAGAATTAAGCGCATAAAATGATATGTTATATTGTATCAATAATGCAATTGTGCTGAATTCTGTCGCTGCACGCGGCTAGCTTCGAGGGGGTGTGAGGCGTTTAAGAAAAGCTGACCAAAATGTTGACCGCACTATGCCTAAACAGGCCATTTTCAGGCTACAGGCACAAAAAAAGCACCCGGCGGCGTCGTTTGAACTGAATTATTAAGTGATTGTTATATATTGCTTTTATGTATTATCTATTGATTGGGCATACATCAGGGCATACACGGTGCTGGCTGCTAGGGCGCTTTCAACGGTGATTTGGTGGAGAAAGTGGGAATCGAATTGACAGAATCACAGCTTTTTTTAAGTCGGGGGAAGCGCGGGAAGGCTAGCACTACGAAACTTTTGTAATACCCGGCATTGGGGGGATTTGTGAGTAGCTTTAAACTACTCTCTATGCGCCTGGGGCAATCAGCGCAAAATTGCGCCCATTAGCGTTGTGCATTTCTGCATATCGCCGGGAACGCCAATTTGGCCGTCTGGGGGTGGTCAGCGTGACCGCGGCTTGAAGTGACTCAGGCTCACAATTAAAAGGTGGGAATCCCCACCTTTTTCCGGTTTCAAACCGCAAAATTCACTGCCTCGGTTTCAAATAAAAGCCCCAGCGTTAGCCAGGGCTGTGAATGCTGATAAATACGGCGGCGGCCAGGGGGTGTCGGTCTGCTCTAGCCTTGAAGGCGGCAATAGCGCGGGCGCGTAGACTTTCCTCACTCTCTCCAGGCTCACGCATCACGGTAACGGGGTCAGGGTGACCATTTTCAGTCCATCCGGCTGGTGGTGGGTGTTCGTTGTTTTCGTTCGGTCTGCTAAGCCATATTGTAGGCTGATCTTCATTTGCCCCTAGCTGGCTTTCGACAATTTCTAGGCGTTTCAGTAAGTCTCTACGCATCGGCTAGCCCGTCCATGTAGTCGCCAAAGGTGCGGGGGTGGGCCTCAGATTGGCCCCCGACTGCCTTAGCGCTCAGTTCATCCATTAGTTCGCTTATCTGCGCTACGGTTTCCGCGTGCTCTATATCGGCGTGCTGTGTTTGCAGTTCGGCTAGGCGTCGTTTAATCGCTGCTCTCATATCGTTATCTCTTCCAGCGCTCTTGCTGCTCTTTGAGTAACCGCTCGATCTCTTCTTGGCGGCGTACCAGTTCCTCTATCTCTACGATTTTGCCCACGGCGGCTAAGCCATCAATCAATGCGCGGCCTTGGTCGGGGGGCAGTTCGCCATGGGAAACGGCGGCAAGTATTTGCCGGGCTTGGTCTGCCATAGGGGCGCTGGGATCAAAGTCGAATTGAACGGTTTGGGATGCAGGGCGAAAAGCGGGAACCAGGCGCTCTAGTACGATCCGGCAAGCCTGCATATCGCCAGCCTTCGCTTGGTCAACCACCTTCTTTGCAACCGCTGCGCCATCCTTTTCAAGCGCTGCTTTGAGTGCAGCCGTCTTGCTCTTTGGTCGCCCGCGTGGGTTGCCGCTGGTGCCGGGGGCGAACTTGCCCCCGGTGGTGCGTTTAGCTCCTGCCATTACGCGGCCTCTTTCTCTACCTGCATGCGGTGCATTGGTAGCTCGCCAATCCAGCCACGAAGGTCGCTAGCTGTATCTTTGCCAAGCCGGGTTAGTGTTGGGTGATTCACCTTTGAAATGCCTTCCAGTGTCTCGGCGGCGTGGTTTGTTGTGCGGATCACGTCATCATGCACACCAACCACTAAGTTTCTCAGTGCCATAATTTCGCTGCCGTAAGCGCTGGCGATTCCAGCGTTACGCAGGCTATCAAGGGTCTGTTGGGTTAATCCGGTAGCTAATGCTGGCGCACGCAGCAAAGCCGCTGTTAGCTCGGGGTGATTGCCTAGTTTGGCCTCGTTAATCAACGTCATGCGCTCCTTGGCATCCAATCCTCGCACGATAGAGCGAAGCTCGGCATCCATAGCCACACCAACCGCATCGCCTTTATCCAGTGCCTTCACTGGCTGAAAATGGCTTTTGGCGCTATCTGCGATCGACTGCATTGATTCGGCTAGTGCTTTGCGGTGCTTTTCGACGTTCTCGGCAAACTGGTCGAGTGCTTCCTTGCTCATCCGTTGCTTAGCCGCGTCGGTTAGGTCTCTATTTCCCTGAATGTCTACCAGCGCTTTTCCTGCTTTCTCGAAGTCGTGTAGCGCTGTGGCTTGCAGGTCGCGGGCGTGCTTCATTGCATTACCGACAGGCCACTTGCTGCCGTTCACGGATACGCTTGTGCTTAAAACAGCATCCCAGTCGTGCGCCGTGTAGTGGATGCGGCGACCGTTGCTCAATGAAATGGCGGGGCGTCTCTCTAGTTCTGACATTGGATGTTTTCCTTTCGTTGGCTTAGTAGGTCGATCTTGATTAGCTCAGAGGCGGCTAACGTGTCGCCTTGTTGTGCAGCGCCTTTAAGTAGTTGGTAGTACCCGGCTATCTCTTTGGCGGTTGGCTTTATGTTGCTGGCACCGCGTTGGCGACCAGGGGCTTTCTGTGCATTCATGGTTATATTCCATAAAAGAATATCAATATGAATTTTAGTTTAATTTAGGCGAATTAGCCAATATTAGCTGTATTTTTATACATGTTTTTTTGTGGGCGTCCGCTGCCTGTTTCCAGCGTGCTTAACAGGCAATAAAAAGCCGCCAGCGAAGGCGGCTATAGTGGTTAGTTGCTTGGGGTGATCCGTTGCGCATACTCCTCGACAACGATGCTGTTGTGAGGCCATCGGGCCTTAGCTGACTCTAACGCCTCCTCATAGCTCATTATCTTGCCAAGCATAGTCATGGGCTTGCCGTCTCTCAGTACCCGCCAAGCCATGCGCCGATTGTCATTAGCGGGCACCAGTTCACGCAGTAGCGCTGCTTTGTGCGACCTGATCCATATGCGGATATCGTCGGTGATGTTCTCGCTAGGCCATACGTAAAGGCGTTCGCCGGGTAGTGGGTCGGCATGTAAGCCGTGGTTTCTGAGGTAGTCGAGGGCGGCCATTAGAATTCCTCCCCATTACTTGCTTGCTGACGGGTCGATTTATCCGAAACATCGAAACAACCCGCATGGTTACTGGCCTCGGAGTGTTTCCCTTGCGAAACACTGTGGTTTTCTGTTTCGTTGGAAATGTCGCTGTAACCCGCGTGGTTGCTGGTTTGTTTCGTTGTTTCGCTTTGCTGGGGGGGAGTAGGCGAAAGATAGCGCCGGAATGCTTCGGCAAAGTCTTTCCGGTCATACCCTTTTTTGGTTTCGTAGCCGATGCGTAACTGTTTCGATTTGATACCAAAGTCACCTAGCTTGGTCGCTACTTGGCGGGCGGTAATTGGCTGCCCTCTGTTCCATGAATTCCAGGGGGCTTCGCTGTTGGCATGTAGCGCGTTAACCAGCTCAGCGCTAAACAGGCGATCAACGCTTTTCTCCTCAAATACCTCCTTGATGTCCTTCAGCAGTTCAGTGCCCACGTCTGGGGCTTGCTCGGCATCGTCCATCCGGGTGATTGTCATAGCAATACGCTTAGCGCGCTCTGGCCACTCCCCGCCGATAGAAACGGCAATTTGCTGTAGCGGTTCCCAATTATCAGCGGCGCGGTTACTGAGGCCAGGAATGGGCTCAGGCCGGGCGCTGGATACCGTCTCGGCTAAATCATCTTGCAGTCGTGACAGTTGGCGCTTGAGCCTTTCACGCAGCCCTTGGGGCATGAAGCGGATGTTCTCGACTTTCTCATGGGGCAGCTTGCGGCGTAGCTCAAAGCGAATAGACCTGCTCGCCAGTGTGTTAGCAATGCTACCGATCCCACACAGCGCTTTAGCGCCCCAAGTAGCAAAGCGCTTAGGCTCGTGATCTTCACCTACCACGCGAATGATGAAGCCATTGCGGCGGTGTCCCGAATTGAGCACGCCTCTGGCATCCTCGTTATCACGCAGGAAGGTATCCACCTCATCAATCAGTAGCGTTGGTGTCCACTTGTCCATAGAGCGGAAAAGCGCGGCGGGGCTTATGCCGTCGCACTTGAGCGGCTGGAAGGCGAACGTCTCTAGGAACTCCAACAGTGTGGACTTGCCGCAATTTGGCAAGGGGGCTGTAATATTAGCTAAAGGCGCAACATGCACTTCATCAATGAACCAAGTGAAAGCGATCCACAGCGCGGCGGCATCGGCTACTTCGGGTTCACAAACAACGTATTGCCTTAGCGTGTCTGATAGCTCCCTCACCAGTAATGCGCCGTCTACGTGGTCTTGCCAAGGCTCGATAGTGGGGAATAGCTCCCCACCTTCACCGCTTGATAACGTCCGGGTCAGTTTATCCAGCTCGGCAACCTGTACTTTTGCCTTTTTGGCAGCGGCTCGGATACGTTGCCAATCAGCAGGGCTGTTCTGTCTAATGCTGGTGATATGGTCGAGAATGCTCTGCTCAAAAAGCGCGCCGGGATCATCCAAAGCAACATCAATAGCGCTCTGCACTATGTCCATCGGTTTTAGTGGCTCGGGCGCATTATCGACCACTTCTTTGATGTTGGGCTGACTCATAGCGCCAGCCCTCCCCCTAGTCGCGCCAGGTCATTAAAGTCAGTCACTCCCTCGTGAGTCTCAGGCCACACACAACGCGCCCCAATGGCTGAGGCAGCTTCCTTGCCCTTGGTAACGCCAGGATTGCCAGCGGTGCCATGGTCGTTATCAGCGCAAACGATGATGGGTTGGGTGGGGTAGCGTTCGCGTAGGCTTTTCGCCACGGGTAGCAGGTTGCCCGCATTCATGGCAGCGGCTACCGCGTAGCCTGTCGCCTCGTGAAGCGTGGCAGCGGTTGCCCATCCTTCAGCGATCAAAAGCGGCTGGTGTGGTTCAATGCTGCCTATTGGCGAATAGCAGCCCTTTACCTTGCCGCCTGTCTTAAAGTATTTGGCTCCATCCGGCCCGATGGTCTGCCAATTAACCAGGCGCTGCCCATCGGTAAGCGGAACTACCAACAGTTCACGCCGTTGGCGCAGGTTGTAGGGCTTCACTCCCTTGGCGGCTAGGTAGGCATGGGTAGGGCTTGCAGGCGTTAGCAGCGGCCATTCTTGGCGCGTTTGGCTGGCCACTAGGGCATAACCACGTTCGCGCTCTGCCTGTCGCTCAACACGGCGCTTTTCGGCTTCCTGTCGCGCTTTCTCTGCAACTTGCGGGTCAGGGGTATCGTCAGCAAATACGCTATGCTTTTCACCGGTAGCCCAATCGCCATGCACACCAAAATCATGATGCAGCACGTACCAAAGGCGGTTGTTACCCTTGCGGGCCTCGGGGTGGTCGTGTCGGTGAATATCACCATCACCAATAGGGCTGACACTGAGGCCATGGTGGGTGATAATGCTTTCAGAAAATTTGTTCTCTATGGCGATCTGTTTACCGACGATCTCCGATAGCGCCCATGCCCCACCAAGGCTGGGCGTTTTTATTGCTCGATGCATAGGAGCCCCTCCTCTTGCAGCCAGTCGCAGCGATCATCAAGACTGCTGGACAATAACCACAGCGCTTCAATCAGCGCTTCACGCTTCAAACCATCAAGATCATGGTCGTTAAGCAGCATCGCTACGCCTGCGAGGATTTTGGACGCCTGTTGCATTTGGCGAATGTCGCCAGTAAGGGCAGCTTTCAGAAGGTAGGTTTGATCTTGAGGAGTCATAGGCCAGTCTCCTTGCTGAATGCCTGGGCTTCGCGCTGCATCTCCTTGAACTCAAGGTGATTGACTAAACCACTGGCAAGCGCCTGCTCGGCTGTTAAAAAGCGATCCGGGTTAGTGAACTGGAAGCGAATAGTTCGGGTGCGTAGGTCGCAGTTAATGGCTATGGGCATCATTGGGCCACCTCCTGAGAATCCAGGTAGGCAACAGCACCAGCCAGCGCGCTCTCTACGGTGTGGGCACCAATACCGTGCGGCATATCGGCATCAAACCAAGCGGCTACTGGAACGGCGGCTTTTTCGTGGTGAGTTATGTGGCAAGCGTCACTGCGTCCAGTTTGGCGCACGGCATCACGCCAATCGGTGGCTTCAATGACGGTTTCTTGACCAGTGCGGGCGAAGGTGATTTTGAATAGGCTCATTGGCTCACCTCCGCGTTTTCAGCGCGTAAGGTGTCGTAAGCCTGCATCAGACGGCTGCGACGAATGTGGGCTTGCTCGGCCTCTAGGGCGCGTGCTTTTTCAATATGGGAGTTGTAGCGCTTGAGCCGGACGGCGGCGCTTGAGTCTGAAAACAACGCAGATTTCGCCATTGCTCGATGAGCGGCGGCGCGTGCAGACGGATTTCGGGTAGGGAATAGCTTCATGGGTAAGACTCCTTGATTCATGGAGTCACCACCACTGCTTCCAAACAATGGGGGCGACTGTACGCAGGTTGGAAGACCGGGAATCAAGGAAACCGGCAGGCCGAAGCCTCCTACGCACAGCCGCCATAACGGCACAAAAAAAGCACCATCAGGGAAGGCACTTGTGCGCCTCGATTCGTTCGGGCTTCCAAACCCGGCTGACGATTTTGCGCCAGCCGTTGAAGCATATAACGGCATTGGTAAGCGTTGCAAGGTCATTATGCTGCACCTCGCATAGCCAGCTTGGCATCCAGCCAGGCGTTAACCTCGGCAATGGGGAAGTAGCATTGTGCTTGCTGGCTGTCGCTGAACTTTAGCGGGCGGGGAAAGCTGGGGTCGTTCTTCAGCAACTTGTCGATGCCGCTACGGGTCATATCCATAGCGCGGCATAGATTGGGCTTAGTGATTAGCTTTTGGTCTTGGGGTAGTGCTTCGATATTCATAAGAACGCCTCTGTATGAGTGACGCTCTTATGGTGGTGTTTAACCTGAAGTTGTTGGTGCAGGTGCAAAATGCAGATTGCAGGTTATCGGCGCTTCTTGGCTTCCCATGCCTTGATTGCTGCGCCAACATGCTCTTTTAGTTTGCGGTCGCCCATATTGGTAACGTCATCGGGTATGGTGTTGAGCATATCCTCGACGACACGCGACGCTTTCGGCTTTTCCCCATTTCGGTAGTCTGGCCCGTGCTTACTAGCGTATACCTCCACCAGCAGCCCGAACACCTCAAGCGCCCGCGACTCCTCGCCTCCAACACTTTTAGCTTCGGGTGTGTCGATACCAGCTAAAAAATCGGGAAGCTCGCTCTCATTCCATCCTAGCGAAGATAACCATCGGGAAAGCTCTTGTCGCGTGACATCAAAGTCAAAGCTATCGTATGTGGATAGGCCTGCTAACTCGGCACTTTCCCATCGCCCATGGCTCCCCCAAAGCCGTATTTTGCCGACAGGCATTAGATTGCCATCTATGGCTGCTTGTCTAGCTACAGTAAGCCAATTAGCAGCTTCTTGGGCTTGTGGAATATCAAAGCGAAGCGCGGCCTTAACTGAGTCAGTATCTCCTGCGCCTGACTCTATTGGCACTGACTCCGAAAGATAGTTGGGCCATATTGAACGGGGGTCGATCCCCGCTATCAGTAAGCACGCGCTTTCGATGTGCAGTTTTTTACATGCTCGCCAAACATTCAAAGAAGACATAAGCGTAACTCCTAACGCTAGCACTCCGATTAGGTTGGCTGGCTAACGCGGTGGAGTTGTTCGCGCTTTCAGGCCGTCGCCCTAGCCAGCCAATTCGGTTGTTATGCTCGCTTAAATTCCACCACGTTTCCGCGCTGCAAGTTGTCCAAGTGATCGGCGTACCACTGCATCATCACGCGGCGCTGCTCGATGTACTGCGCCTTGTTATAAACGCCTGCCACACCGTCTTTAACGTGAGATAGCTGGGCCTCTATGTGGTCGGCGTTATAGCCGTGCTCATTCAGGATCGTGCTAGCGATGTGCCGGAAGCCGTGCCCGGTCTGGCGTCCCTCATAGCCAAGGCGGCGTAGTGCCATGATGAATACCGTGTTCGACCGTGGCGCTGTCTTGTCGCTGCGGCCTGGGAATAGAAGGGGTTGGTACCCGGTCAGTTGGTGGAGGTTCTGAAGGGCTTCAATAGCCTGCTTAGGCAGTGGAACAGTATGCTCACGGCGGCGCTTCATCCGTTCGGCGGGGATCGTCCATAGCGCTTTGTCTAGGTCGAACTCTTCCCAGCGTGCCTCTCTTAGCTCTGAGGGGCGCACGGCTAGGCGGGAAAGCAGGAATAGGCCAAGGCGTACATCTTCAGCGTGAGGGTAAGAGCCAATAGCGCGAAGCAGGGCGGGTAGTTCGTCTTGGCTAACGTGGGAATAGTTGGCCGCTCGGCGGGTGGTCAGGTGCTTATGCAGGCTCTCCAATGGGTTGTACTGGATGCGCCCACTCACTAGCGCCAGGTCGTACACTTCCCGGCAGATAGCGCGTATGCGGCTAGTCTGCTCAATGATCCCGGTCTTTTCCAGGCTGCGCAGGAACTCCAACCATTCCATTGGCGTTATGTCGGTGAAGGGGCGCTTGCCGAACTTTGGGAAGACGTGCTTTTGCAGCGAGCCAATGACGCGGGTGGAGGTGCCGTCTGTCCAGTTCTGGCGCTTGTTGGTGTGCCACTCCCTCGCCAGCGCTTCAAAGGTGCTGTTGGCAGCCTCTAGCGACTCGGCTTCCCTTGTCCGCTTGGAGACGATGGGATTCTGGCCATTGGCTGCGTCTGCTCTGAGCTGGTCGGCCTTAACACGCGCCAGGCTGCCGCTTGTTTCCGGATACCCGCCTAAGCCAATCCAAGACCACTTGCCGTCTGGCTTCTTGTAGCGCAGTTCCCAAGACTTTGAGCCGTTGGGCTTCACCCTGAAGTAAAGGCCACTGCCGTCCAGTTCCCTGTATGCCTTGGCCTCTGGTTCCAGTGTCGCCAATACTGTGTCAGCCAGCGGGCGGCGCTTAATCTGTGAGCGTTTCATTCTTGTATGCCTCTGGTTCACAATATCGTAAAGCATACACACAGGCATACACGGTGCGCAATGCTGTATGGGTATATGTGAAAGCATACAGACACAAAAAAACCCGCACTGGGCGGGCTTTTCTGCATCATTCAGACCTATGTGGAAGCATCTGAATTTAGGTAGGTGGTGGAGGCGGCGGGAATTGAACCCGCGTCCGCCAGCACGCGCCTATTGGCTCTACATGCTTAGATTTCGTCATTTGCTTTAACGCAACTGACTCCGACGATCAGGATTCAGCCACGCGAGCCTTCTAAGTTTAACGATTGATGAGAAGACACCACCAACCGCGGTCCTATCAGCTTTAGCTCGTATCCCATCAGTGATGAATAGGCACATCACCTTTGGGCCAGACAAGAAGCTAACAGTGTTTAAGCTGCTAGCGCGCCTTGAGCGTAGTTTTCGTCATTTGCGACTATTTTTCGTGATGTGGGATTTACGAGATACATCACGCTCTCGGCATGCACCGCAAGGGTTGTCACCAGCGTCGAAACCATGTCGCCCCCTGATTACAGATGAGCATTCTAACGTGCTCACACCGAATTGACCAGTTATGCCTTGTTATGTTCCCGCATTATCCGACCTTTCTGACGGCTCCAGTCGCGATCTTTCTCGGTGGCGCGCTTGTCATGCAGCTGTTTGCCGGTCACCAGTGCCAGCTCACACTTCACCTTGTTGCGTTTCCAATAGAGCTTGAGCGGCACGCAAGTGTGGCCTTTGTCCTGAGTCACCGAGAAAATTTTGGCAATTTCCTTACGGTGCAGAAGCAACTTACGCGTGCGCGTCGGGTCAGCAATTTCGTGGGTGCTTGCTGTATTAAGCGGCATGATATGGCTGCCTAGTAAAAAAGCCTCGCCGTTACGAACCAAAATGTAGGTGTCGGTAAGCTGTGCTTTACCAGCGCGAAGGCTTTTAACTTCCCAGCCCGCGAGTACCAAACCTGCTTCTAAGGTTTCGTTGATATGGTACTCAAACCGAGCCTTCTTGTTTTGGGCAATAACGCTGCTGCTAGGGCCCTTGCTGTTACCTTTCTTAGTGGCCATGGAACCTCATCGTTGATCTGTCAGTAGCACCCCCTTCGTTATGTGGGGAGGCGTGATACCATTCAAGGTCTACAAAAATGTTTCCCATGATACGCTTTGGGCACTGTGAAGTCAGCGGAGAGGTCAATGCCAACCGTTAATCGTACCGCCTTGGTGCGGCACACCCCCCAACAAATGTTCGATCTGGTTAATGACTTCGAACGCTATCCCGAGTTCCTGCCGGGGTGTCGCCGTGCGCGCCTGCTAGAGCATGACGAGGCGCATTTGATTGGCGAGATGACCCTTGGACGTGCGGGTGTGGAACAAACAATCACTACTCGAAATGATTTATATGCCCCCGAGCGGATTGAGTTGTCGTTAGTAAAAGGGCCGTTCAAGCAGCTTAAAGGGCGTTGGTTATTTATCCCGATGGGGGAAAACGCCTGCAAAGTCAGCTTGGAAATGGAATTTGTATTTGCCAATCGCTTGCTTAGCATGGCGTTTGGAAAATTATTTCAGCAAATTGCGGGGCAGCTTGTCGATGCCTTCACGAAGCGTGCTGACGAGCGCTATGGCCGTTGATACGTTCGCGGTAGAGGTTGCCTTCGCCTTGCCGCGCAAACAGCGTCTAGTGGCCTTACAGGTGCAGCAAGGCACAACCGCACGGCAAGCGGTAATGATGGCAGATCTACCAAGCCTGTTTCCCGAGATCCCCAGCGATACCTTTGAACAGGCACCGCTGGGAATTTTTGGCAAAGCGCTGCGCCAGCCTGAACAAGAAGCGCTGCGTCCAGGCGACCGCGTTGAGGTGTATCGTCCATTAGAGATAGACCCCAAAGCTGCCCGCCTGGAGCGGGCAAAGCGTCAAGCCAGAGGCGGGTAACTTATTCGGGAGGCATCACTGGCTATGGCGCTGTGGCATTTTCTGACGTAGGTACTCGCTGACTAGGTGCGTTGATGCCGGTGATTGGATCTGCTGTTTCTGTTGCAGGGCCTGCGCCGGTGTCCGTGCTGATCGGCAGATCGCTAGAGAAATCACCTTGCTGTTCAACGTTCACCAAACGTCCCATGTTATCGAACGTGAGGGTTACACGCCGCTGCTCAACATCCGCGTACGCTTTATCAATACGATAAACGTAATCCCATTCTCGCGTGTCAAACGGGGCTTCCAGCAACGGGCGACCCATCACATAAGTGACTTGTTCTCGGGTCATTCCTGGCTGTAATTGGCTGACCATTTCTTCGGTCACCAAGTTGCCCTGAGGGATGTCGCGCTTGTAAACGCCAACGTAGCTGCAGCCGCTAACAACGGTTAGGGCAACGGAAAGAGTAATGATGCGAGTCAATTTTTGCATTTGAGCCTATTCTTCACTATCGTGGTTTCGGTCGATCATACCCGACCTAACCTGTTACTGCGAAGAGCAACCATGGCCGATCAGAACCATGAACTGCGCAAAGCCGGGCTGAAAGTAACCCTGCCGCGCGTCAAGATCCTGCAGATTCTCGAAAATGCTTCGGGTCAACACCACCTTAGCGCAGAAGAAGTGTACAAAACACTGATTGATGCGGGCGAGGATGTTGGCTTGGCTACCGTGTACCGCGTGCTGACTCAGTTTGAATCAGCAGGCTTGGTGATCCGTCATAATTTTGATGGTGGCCACGCGGTGTTCGAGATGACTCAAGAAGACCACCACGACCATATGGTGTGTTTAGAAAGTGGTGAAATCATTGAGTTTGTCGATGAAATCATCGAGCGACGTCAGCAAGAGATCGCCGAAGAGCACGGCTATGAACTTGTGGACCATGCCCTGGTGCTTTACGTACGCCCCCGTGGGTCGGACGTAACCCGACAGGACAGCGGCCCCACAAATAAAAAATAGTCGCGCTAAATAAAACGCCCCTAGGGTGCGAGTGATGACTCATTCGCGCCCTAGGGGCGTTTTTTATAGTGTGTGGCGTTTGCTAGCGCGTTGTCGATTGAAAAAAGCGCTTAGTGCGGTGGCCGTTGGCTCGCGTGCAGCATTTCGCGGGCGTGGGCGAGTGTTTGGTCAGATAGCGTTACACCGCCCAACATGCGGGCGAGTTCGCTGATACGCCCCTGTTCGTCCAGCAGGGCCATATGGGTCAGCGTGCTATCTCGTTTGGCGCGTTTTTCAATATGCAGGTGCTGATGCGCCTGAGCGGCGACCTGAGGCAGGTGGGTGACAGTCATTACTTGACCGTTTTCGCCGAGCTTGCGCAGCAGTTGACCGACAATTTCGGCCGTCGCTCCCGAGATACCCACGTCCACTTCATCGAAGACCAAGCTGGGAATGGTGGAGTGGGAAGCGGCCACCACTTGAATGGCAAGGCTGATGCGCGATAATTCACCGCCCGAAGCCACTTTGGTTAGCGGCCTAGCGGGCTGGCCTGGGTTCGCGCTAATCAGGAATTGGACGTGGTCCAGGCCTTCCGGCGTAGGCGTTTCACGCGGGGTAACGTCCACGTCAAAGCGTGCTTTACCCATCGCCAAGAACCCTAGTTGTTGTTGCACTTCTTTGCCCAAGTGAACGGCGGTTTTTTGTCGCGCCTCGCTTAGTTGTTTGGCATCGCTGCGATAGCGCTCGCGGTATTCAGACACTTGGTTGCTTAACGACTCCAGGTCGTCGTCGCTGGCTTCTAGCAGTTCGACTTCCTGGCTGAGTCGGGCATGCAGTGCGCAAATCTCTTCCGGGGCAACGTGGTGTTTACGGGCAATACGGTGGACATCGCCAAGCCGTTCTTCTACCCAGGCTAGGCGCTCTGGGTCTAGTTCAGTTGTACTGGCAAGACGATTTAGCTCGCTGGAAGCTTCCTCTACTTGAATGCGCGCATCGCTAAGCATAGCCAAGGTATTGGCCAGTGTGCCTTTGTCACTGCCGGGTAACGCGCTTAAATGGGCATAGGCTTGATTTAACAGCGACAGAGCGCCACCTTCATCGCTCGCGCAGCAGTCGGCGGCAAACTGGGTTTCACGCAGCGTCTCTTCCGCATGGGCGAGGGTATGCTGCTCCTCTTCTAGCGTTTGCAGCTCACCCTCTGCCAGTCCCAGTTGATCTAATTCTTCTACTTGGTAGCGCAACAGCTGCCGCTTTGCCTCAACTTCACTGCCTTCTTCGCTGAGTTTTTTTAATCGCCGCCGGGCGCTGCGCCACTCGCGGAAGGTTTCAGCTAGTTGCTGGCTACGCTCACGTAGCCCGGCATAATCATCTAGCAGGGCGAGGTGGGTTTCTTCACGCATAAGCGCCTGATGAGCATGCTGTCCATGGATTTGAATCAGCTGCTCGCCCAGCGATTTTAGGTCGGCGATGGTGGCGGGGTGGCCATTGATCCACGCTTTGGAGCGACCGCTGGCGGTAACCACACGGCGCAGCAAGCACTCTTCAGCAGGCAGCTCGCGAGCAGTCAACCACTCTGTGGCAGCGGGTAGGTGTTGAATATCAAAACGCGCGGAAAGGTCGGTGCGCTCACGTCCATGGCGCACGCTGCCAGCGTCGGCACGCTCGCCCAAACATAGGCCAAGGGCGCCGAGTAAAATCGATTTGCCTGCCCCAGTTTCCCCGGTAATCGCCGTCATACCACGGGTTAGGTCGAGTTCAAGGCGGTCAACAATAGCGTAATCTTGGATTGCTAGCTGCGTGAGCATAAGGCCTCCTGAGGCGGTGCGGCACAGAAGCTGGATACTTATCCAATAATTGTTGTTTTATACAGTAGTCTATAACTCACTTCAATGCCCCTCTTGAGATGGCTTTTATGGCCCCCATATAGCGTCCATACGTGGTTAATACTCGTTACTTAACCGAGGTGGCCGTTAATGCCACCGCTGCATACTTTTCAGGAGCTAGGCATGGCAAAAGAACCGCAAACCCCATTAGATGATGAGCTGGCCCGCCAAGAGCAAGAGGCGGAAGTCACCGAGCAAGCGGCTGAAGAGCGCCTGGTCGAGGGTGAGCTGGAAGGGTTAATCGAGGACGACGCTGCGTTAGAGGACGGCGTGGGAAACCCGGAAGCCGATATGCTAGCCGCTCAGGTGGAAGAGCTTGAGCAGAGCTTGGCGGAAGCTAAAGACCAAGCGCTACGTGCCGCTGCTGAAGCTCAAAACGTGCGTCGCCGAGCTGAGCAAGAGGCTGAAAAAGCACGCAAGTTTGCTTTAGAAAAATTTGTTAAAGAGCTGTTGCCCGTTGTTGATAGCCTGGAAAAAGCCCTAGAGAGCATGGAAGACGGAGCCTCTGACGTACATCGTGAGGGCGTTTCCATGACCCTCAAAATGCAGTTAGGCGTATTGAATAAATTTGGCGTGGAAAGCGTTGAACCCCAGGGTGAACCCTTCGACCCCCAAGTTCACGAAGCGATGGCGATGGTGCCGAATCCCGAGCTTGAACCCAATACCGTCATGGATGTGATGCAGAAGGGTTATTTGCTTAACGGCCGCCTAGTTCGCCCCGCGATGGTGGTGGTTAGCCAAAAAGCCAATTAAGCATTGGCTGACGCAAAGCAAAAAAAGCCCCTTGAAATGCTGCAAGCGGCCCCCAAATAAAGGGCAACCCGCGGGAAAACCCGCAAACGCTTTAAATTTCAAAAAGCAGATTTTTGACATCAGCTTTCAAACATCAGTTTTGTAACAACCGAATTCGAGGTTTTTGCTATGGGACGCATTATTGGTATCGACCTGGGCACCACCAACTCTTGTGTGGCAGTGCTCGATGGTGACAGCGCTAAAGTCATTGAAAATGCCGAAGGCGGCCGCACTACGCCTTCCATTATTGCTTACACCGACGATGGTGAGACGCTGGTAGGCCAGGCGGCAAAACGTCAGGCCGTCACCAACCCTGAGAACACCCTTTACGCGATCAAGCGCCTGATTGGCCGTCGCTTCAAAGATGATGTCGTACAAAAAGACATCAAAATGGTGCCTTACAAAATCGCCGAAGCCGACAACGGTGATGCCTGGGTTGAAGTAAAAGGCAAAAAAATGGCGCCGCCGCAGGTAAGTGCGGAAGTGCTGAAGAAAATGAAGAAAACCGCCGAAGACTACCTCGGCGAAGCGGTAACTGAAGCGGTCATCACCGTACCGGCGTACTTTAACGACAGCCAGCGCCAGGCCACGAAAGATGCGGGCCGCATCGCCGGTCTTGATGTTAAACGCATCATTAACGAGCCGACCGCTGCTGCATTGGCCTACGGGATGGACAAATCCCGTGGTGATAAAACCATCGCGGTATATGACCTGGGTGGCGGTACTTTCGATATCTCTATTATCGAAGTGGCCGACGTTGACGGCGAAACTCAGTTTGAAGTGTTAGCCACCAACGGCGACACCTTCCTGGGCGGCGAAGACTTCGACTTGGCGCTGATCAACTACTTAGTTGACCAGTTCAAAGCGGACAGCGGTATGGATCTGTCTGGCGACAACCTCGCGATGCAGCGCCTGAAAGAAGCGGCTGAGAAGGCTAAAATTGAGCTTTCCAGTGCCCAGCAGACAGACGTTAACTTGCCGTACATCACCGCTGACAACACTGGCCCGAAACACCTTAACGTGAAGGTGACGCGTGCCAAGCTGGAGTCGTTGGTTGAAGATCTGGTACAGCGTTCGCTCGACCCGTGCAAAATGGCGCTGAAAGATGCTGGTTTGTCTGCATCTGAAATCGACGAAGTGATTCTGGTCGGTGGCCAGACGCGTATGCCGATGGTGCAGAAGAAAGCCGCTGATTTCTTCGGTAAAGAAGCGCGTAAAGACGTCAACCCAGATGAAGCGGTTGCTGTTGGTGCGGCGATTCAGGGCGGTGTTCTTGGCGGCGACGTAAAAGACGTACTGCTGCTCGACGTTACCCCGCTGACCCTGGGTATTGAAACCCTGGGTGGCGTAATGACGCCGCTGATCGACAAAAACACCACCATCCCCACGAAGAAGACGCAAACCTTCTCCACGGCGGATGACAACCAAACGGCAGTGACGATTCACGTCGTTCAGGGTGAGCGTAAGCAGGTCTCGCAGAATAAGTCGCTGGGTCGTTTTGATCTTGCCGACATTCCGCCAGCACCGCGTGGTGTGCCGCAGATTGAAGTGGCCTTCGACCTGGATGCCAACGGCATTCTAAACGTATCGGCCAAAGATAAGGCGACCAATAAAGAGCAGTCTATCGTCATTAAAGCGTCCAGCGGTCTCACGGATGAAGAGATCGAGCAAATGGTACGCGATGCGGAAGCTCACGCGGACGAAGACAAAAAGTTCGAAGCGCTGGTGCAGCTGCGTAACCAAGCAGATGGCATGATTCACGCCACTCGCAAAACCGTGCAGGAAGCCGGCGATAAAGCGACCGATGACGAGAAACAAGCCATCGAGACCGCGATCAGCGAGCTGGAAGAAGCAGTGAAGACTGACGATCAGGACAACATCCAGCAGAAGCTGGACGCGCTGGCCGAAGTGTCTGGTCAATTGGCGCAGAAAATGTACGCCGAGCAGGCGGAAGCTGCTCAGCAGGCGGACGGCGAAAGTGCTGAAAATGCCAGCACCAAGCCAGAGGATGACGTGGTTGACGCTGAGTACGAAGAAGTCAATGACGACAAAAAGAAACAGTAAATCACCTCTATCTGCTAAGGAATGCGGTAGCGCGGGAGACAACTCCCGCGTTGCTGTTTCCGAAGCAGACGCCTAATTAAGTGCGTAGCTAACCAGGAGGCGTAGGACCCATGTCCAAACGCGATTATTACGAAGTCCTGGGTGTCGAAAAAGGGGCTGATCAGAAAGAGATCAAAAAGGCCTACCGCCGCTTGGCGCAAAAATTCCACCCTGATCGAAACCCGGACGATAACACTGCAGCGGAAAAATTCCGTGAGGTGTCAGAAGCGTACGAAGTCTTAAGCGATGGCGAAAAGCGCGCGGCGTATGACCAGTTTGGTCACGCCGGTGTTGACGGCCAGGGCGGCGGCTTTGGCGGTGGTGGGTTCGGTGGTGGTGGCGCTGGCGACTTCAGCGACATCTTCGGTGATGTGTTTGGCGATATCTTTGGTGGCGGTGGTGGCCGTCGTCGTGGACCTAATGCCCCCGCGCGTGGCAGTGATCTGCGCTACAACTTAGAGCTGGATCTGGAAAACGCCGTTTCCGGCACAACCGTTGATATCCGCGTGCCACGCCATATCGAATGTGACCGCTGCGATGGTGAAGGTGCTGAGCCTGGCTCTAGCAAAGAAACCTGTCCCACGTGCCACGGCCACGGCCAAGTGCGTATGCAGCAAGGCTTCTTCGCGGTTCAGCAAACCTGCCCGACCTGTCACGGTAGTGGCCAGCACATTAAAGTGCCGTGCCACAAATGTAACGGTGAAGGCCGCGTACGGGAAACGCGCACACTGTCGGTGAAGATTCCGCCGGGAGTGGATACAGGTGATCGCATTCGCCTGAATGGTGAGGGTGAAAGTGGTGTTAACGGTGGCCCGCCCGGTGACCTGTATGTTCAGGTATCGATCAAGCCACACCACATCTTCCAGCGCGATGGCAAACACCTGCAGTGTGACGTGCCAATTAACTTTGTTGACGCTGCATTGGGTGGGGAGCTGGAAGTGCCCACGCTAGATGGCCGTGTGAAGCTGAAGATTCCACCGGAAACTCAAACCGGTAAGCTCTTCAGACTGCGCGGTAAAGGCGTGAAGCCGGTACGCGGCGGCGCACCTGGCGACCTGCTTTGCAAAGTGGTGCTGGAGACGCCGGTCAATCTCAATGACGAGCAGAAAGACCTGCTTCGTCAGTTGCAAGAGAGCTTTGACGGCAGCAATAGCCACAGCCATTCGCCGAAGAAAACTGGTTTCTTCGACAGTGTGAAGAAGTTTTTTGAAGAGATGAAGCCGTAACGGCGATTCACTTCACAGCACATCAGCGCCCCGGCACTTTCAAGTGTTGGGGCGTTTTTTTGTTAACTAGTTATTGCTAATTCATTGTGTTGCATAGTGTAAAATAGTGGGTCTGATGGGCTTATCGCTTAATCGCTAACCGATACCCTTTTAAAGCGTGGATTATTTGCACATAACTTATTAGCACATAAGGACGAGGGCAAATGCTAGCGGATGAAGAGTCTCGCCCTGGGTTGGGCATTGGGCTGCGAGTGCTTTCTGGCGTGCTGTTCACCGGCATGTTGGTGTGTATTAAAGCGGTGAGTGACGAGGTTCCGGTAGGGCAGTCGGTTTTTTTCCGCTCGCTATTTGCGCTGTTGCCGATTGTTGTGTTTTTGATGCTACGTCGCGAGTTTCCGCAGGGATTGGCGACGCGCCGTCCACTGGGGCACGCGTTGCGCTCGGGCCTTGGGGCAGCGGCAATGTTCGCATCGTTCGCGGCGGTGGCCTTGTTACCTGTCGCGGAAACTACGTTGTTAGCCCAGCTGACGCCCGTGTTTATGGCATTGGGTGGTGTCTTGCTGCTGGGGGAGCGCTTCTCGCTTTATCGGGCGGGCGCTATTGCGTTGGCGTTAGCTGGGGTGGCGGTGCTGGTACTGCCAGGGCTTGAGGCCAGTCGCGAGCAAGGGCAGCTGGCTGGCTATGCACTAGGCGCGCTGAGCGCGCTGTTAACCGCTGGAGCGCTGCTAACCGTACGGCGCATTTCACGTACCGAAACAGCCGGTTCCATTGCCTTCTACTTTATTCTGGTCTCTGCGCTAGCGGGGTTGGCAACACTGCCCTTGGGCTGGGCACCGCTTAAGGGTGACGTGGTGTGGTTGTTAGTGCTGTCTGGCTTGTTTGGCGGTTCGGCTCATATTGCGATGACGCTGGCGCTACGTTACGCCGAAGCGTCACGCCTAGCGCCTTTTGAATATATTGCGTTGGTGTGGCCTGTGTTAGCAGATTGGATGCTGTTTGGCCTGCCGGTTTCTAGCGGCTTTTTGCTGGCATTGCCGTTGCTACTTAGCGGGGTCGGGCTGGCCACACTAGAAGGCCGCCGGATTAAACGGCTTCTTCGACAATAAGCTGAGGGCGGCCCTTTGAGCATGGCTCAATACGCGCCGTCACTTTGTAAACTTGGCGCAGTAACTCAGGTGAGATTACCTCCTCGGTTGAACCGCAGGCGATTAAACGGCCGTTCTCTAACACCATGGCTGCATCAGTGAAGCGCAACGCATGCCCGAGGTCGTGAAGGGCAACCAGAATAAGCATGTTGCGCTCATCGGCAAGGCGCCGCAGTACGCTTAGCAGGTTGATTTGGCGGTTAAGGTCAAGCGCTGAGGTAGGCTCATCCAGCATTAAAATTTCAGGCTCTTGAACCAGCGCCTGGGCGGCACTCACCAATTGGCGCTGTCCGCCGCTCAGATCACCGATATCGCGTTCGCCAAGTGCGCTGATATTGAGCTCTTCAAGCGCTCGGTCGACCTGGGTAAGGTCTTCAGGCTGCACTTTTAGGCTGCGCCCTTGCATACGTGCCAGTAGCACTGATTCGTACACCGTTAGCACTGCTTTTGCCCCCGTATCTTGAGGCATATACGCCACTGGGCGTTCGGCACTGGTGCCACTGACAATCACCTCACCGTCCCCTTTTAGCAGGCCTAAAATACGGCGAAACAGGGTTGATTTACCTGCTGCGTTAGGGCCAAGCAGGGCGACAACCTGGCCGCCCTGAAAGCGCGGCGTTGTAATGTCCTGAATAATAGGACGGCGCCCGTAGCGAGCAGAAACGTGGTTAAGTTGTAGGGTTACCATGATGCCTTCTTATGGTTGAGTACCAAAAATAGGAAGAAGGGAATGCCCACGAGTGATGTGATAATGCCAATGGGAATAATGGTGCCTGGGATAATGATTTTGGAAATCACTGAGCCAACCGAAAGAATAAGCGCGCCGCATAAAGCAGAGCCGGGCAGGAAGAAGCGCTGATCCTCACCCAGCAGAATGCGCGCAATATGTGGCCCTACTAGGCCGATAAAACCAATAGTGCCGACAAAAGCGACGGCAATCGCTGCAAGCAGCGACACCAGCACTAAAACTTCTAAGCGTAGTGTGCGTGGGTTGACACCCATGCTTTCGGCCTTGGTATCCCCTAGGCGCATAGCGGTTAGTGCCCAGCCGTGGCGCGCCAGTAACGGCATAACGGCTGCCAGTACACCGAGTGCAATCCAAAACTTTGGCCAGGTTGCCTTGGTGAGACTGCCCATGGTCCAGAAGACAACAGCGGCGACAGCCTGTTGGCTGGCAAAAAACTGAATCAATGCCATTAATGAGTTAAAAATAAACACCATCGCAATGCCTAGCAGTACGATCGTTTCCACGGTGACGCCGCGCTTAAGGCTGAGTGCGTGAATTAAAAAAGCGGTCACCATTGCCATCAGGAACGCATTGATGGGGACAACATACTCAATGGCCGCAGGAATGATCGCAACGCCAAAAGCCAAGCCCAGGGCAGCGCCAAAGCTAGCGCCGGCCGAAATGCCTAACGTAAACGGGCTGGCTAGCGGGTTGCTTAGGATCGTTTGCATCTGAGCCCCGGCCACCGAGAGGCTGGCACCGACCACTAACGCCATCAGCGCCACGGGCATGCGAATTTCCCACAAAATGACACGTGCCTGCTGGCTAACAGACTCCGGGGTAAACAAAGCAGCAACGACTTCGCCAAGACTGTAGCGTGCAGGGCCGAGTGCAAGGTCAATACACAGGCTTAAGAACAGTGCTATGACCAGCGCCGCCAAGATCATTTGGCGACGAAATACCTGGGTGCGATAGAAGGCGCGCCCGTGGGACACGCTATTCATAGCAGTGCTGTCAGTCGCCATTTAAAGATATCCAATAACCGGGTGCATAATCGATAGGCAGAAAGCGATCGTGCAGCTCGCGCATTGTCGCTTCAGGGTCGAGATCGTCAAACAGTTCGGGGTGCAGCCATTTCGCCAATTGCTGAACAGCAACAAAATAGTAAGGACTGTTATAGAACTGATGCCAAATGGCGTGGAAATTTCCAGTGTCGACCGCTTCAATACCGGTCATGGCGGTGCGCTCGGTGAGTGCTTCGAGTTTCGCGCGAGCATGATCCATGTTTGCGCCTGGTCCTACTCCTACCCAAGCGCCTCCGGGAACGTAAGCATCCCAATTGCCGCCCGTGACAACGACGTGCTCGGGGTTAGCGGCAATAATTTGTTCAGGATTCAAATTGCCGAAGCTGTTAGGAATAATGCCTTCGGCAATGTTGTTGCCGCCAGCCAGGGTGACATACTCGCCAAAGTTACCAGGGCCAAAGCTCATGCAGCATTCATCTGAATACCCGCCTGCCCGGTCAATAAATACGCTCGGGCGCTCTGGGTTGGCGTCCTCAATAACATCAGTAACCCGCGCCATCTGCTCTTCAGCAAAGGCGATGAATTCCTCGGCAGCGGCTTCATCTCCCATCAGCTGGCCAATAATCCGCATCGAGGGAATGGTATGTGCGATGGGGTCTTCACGGAAATCCACATAGACAATAGGGATATCCAGCTCGGCTAACTTATCGTCATAGGCGGCGTCTTCAGTGGCCGCTTTCGCCTCAATATTCATCAGTATGACGTCAGGGTTAAGTGCCGCAGCTTGCTCAACATCAAAGGTGCCATCTTTGAAGCCACCAAAGGTGGGGATTGCCTCAATGTCGGGGAAACGTTCCAGATAGCGGGCGTAATTGTCGGGATCCGCCTGAGAAAAGTCTTCCCGCCAGCCAACCACATGGGTAAAAGGCGTTTCTGGTTCCAGCAGGCCAAGCAGATAAATTTGCCTTCCTTCGCCCAAGACAACCCGCTCGGCAGGCGCGTCTAAGGAGACTTGACGGCCTGCAACATCGGTGACGGTGATGCTATCAGCATTGGCAGCGGTGAACGTTAAGGCGGTTAGTGCGCTAAGTAGCGTCCTGAAAGCGTGGGAAGACATAACTATATTGATCACCAGTTGGTAAGTGAAACTAACCGAGGGTCGCCAGCGCGACTATTGAGAGGTAATGCCAAGAGGAAATTGATTATGCGTGTAATTCGTATTCACTGAGCTGGGCATTATTACGAAAACAGGCTTGTTTGTCGAGGTACGCTGCTAAGGAGGTGTCGTTGGAACGTGTTGTTGCAAGGCTTTATCATTCGCCGCTTGGCGCTTTTCGCTGTGGGCATTACGCTAGTAGGAGTTCACTCGCTATCTTTGGAGAAAACACCATGCCTTTATCCCGTGCCGAAATCGTAACGCCTTCTGGTGAGCGCTTGATAAACCGCTTATGCAAGCACTGGGCACATAAGCTTGAGATTGAGCAGAATGAGCAGGAAGCCAAAATCACATTTGCCAATGGCACCTGCCTGATGCATGTCGAGGCAGATCGCTTGATTGTGTCCCTCGAAACCTTGGAAGAGGAGCATCTGGATCAGTTGGAGGGGGTGGTGGAAAGCCATCTCATGCGCATGGCAAAAGACGAGCCGCTGGAAATTGTTTGGGAGAACTAACCCGTTCGAGGCAGCGTGCGCGCTGCCTTAAGCAAGCACCGCATCATTAACAGGGGTCTGTTATAATTTCGGCCACTTTTTTATCCTTGTTTTTCTTATACCAAGCTGGGTGCCGAACGGCGCACGCGCAGGAGTTCTCATGACCCGAATTGCCATTGTAGGCGTCGCTGGCCGTATGGGCCGCACGTTAGTAAATGCGGTAGAGCAGCAGGCAGATGCCTCACTTGCAGGCGGTATCGTTGAGCCAGGTAGTTCCTTGGCGGGGGCGGACATTGGTGAGCTGGCAGGTGTTGGTAAGCGCGGTGTGGTGGCCGTTGATTCTCTCGCTGCGATTGTGGACGACTTCGATGTTCTGATCGATTTCACTGCGCCGCAAGTCACCTTGGCAAATTTGGCATTCTGTGCTGAGCACGACAAACGCATTGTGATTGGCACCACCGGCATGAGCGATGACGAGCTGGCCGAACTGGATAGCTACCGCGATAAGGTTGCTATGGTGTTTGCGCCGAATATGAGTGTCGGCGTTAACCTGACCCTCAAGTTGCTTGAGACCGCTGCAAAAGCTCTCGGTGACGAAGGCTACGATATTGAAGTTATTGAAGCGCACCATCGTCATAAAGTGGATGCGCCTTCTGGCACGGCGATTAAGATGGGAGAAGTGGTCGCGGAGAGCATCGGCCGCACGTTAAAAGAGCACGGTGTTTATGAGCGGGTAGGTCAGTGCGGTCCGCGCACCGACAAAGAGATCGGTTTTGCCACCGTGCGCGCTGGCGACATTGTTGGCGAGCACACGGTGATGTTTGCCACTGAAGGCGAGCGTATCGAAATTACTCATAAAGCCTCCAGCCGTATGACCTTTGCTAAAGGCGCGGTTCGCGCTGCTCGCTGGGTCGCTGATAAAGCACATGGTCGTTACGATATGCAGGATGTATTAGGTTTAGAGTAATGTTTTAGTACAACAGGGCGCGTTTCGGTATGCACTCTGTTGGCTGCTGAACATGACTGTTTGGATGGCCTCCGAACCTGCTGGCAGGGTGAGGGGGCTTTGTTGCTTCTGGCCCCCTCCTGATTGCTTTTCTGCTTAATTTTGACGCCGGTGCTGTAGGCGTCCTCCGGCCCAGGTTTCGAAGATAGCGCGGTCGTCGCCTAGCATCATTAGAGTGAATAACTCCTCTGCCAAACTTTCGCATCGTGCCATACGGCGTGCCATTAGCGGTGAGGCGGACAGGTCGATAACGACGAAGTCGGCATCCATGCCTGGTGCGAAACGGCCGATACGGTCATCTAGCGATAGGGATACGGCATTGCCTCTGGTCAGGGCATGGAAACCTGACCAGGCCGTCAGTGGCTGGCCGAGCAGTTGCCCTACTTGATAGCCCGCCTTGAGAGTCGCCAACCCGGAAAGATCGGTGCCAGCGCCAATATCGCTGGCCAGGGTGAGATTTAACCCATTTTCATGAGCGGCGTGGCGGTCGAACAAGCCGCTACCAAGGAAGAGGTTAGAGCTGGGGCAAAAAGCGATATTGGCACTGCGATCAGCAAGCCGCTTGCGCATACCATTGTCCAGGTGAATGCCATGGGCAAAGGTGCTGCGTGGTCCAACCAAACCAGACTGCTCGTAAACCTCAAGATAGTCACGGCTTTCTGGAAACAGCTCGGCTACCCAGTCCAGCTCGCCGAGGTTTTCCGATAAGTGAGTCTGTAGCCAGAGGCTTTCATCGTTGCGCAGCAGGCCGCCAGCGGCATCAAGCTGGGTGCGCGTGGAAGTGGGAGCAAAGCGCGGCGTAACGCTATAGCCAAGGCGATCGGTGCCATGCCAGTCGCTGATTAAGCGCTCGGTATCACGAATGCCGCCGAGGGTCTTATCAGTCAGTGCTTCAGGGGCGTGGCGATCCATGAGTACCTTGCCCGCAAGCATACATAGGCCGCGGCGTTGGGCAGCACTGAAGAAGGCATCTACCGAATTGGGATGGCTTGAGCAGAACACTTGGGCGGTGGTGGTCCCGACTCGCATCAGCTCTTTGAGAAAAGCGTCGGCCATGTTGTCGGCATGCGCGCGCTGGGCGAAACGGCACTCTTCAGGAAAGGTGTAGTCATTCAACCAGTCCAGCAGTTGGCGGCCATAAGAGGCCATGATATCGAGCTGAACATAGTGGACATGACTGTCAATAAAGCCTGGCATGACCAGCTTGTCACGCTGGTCGATGACGCTGATATCGGCGGGTAACTGAGGGGCCAGAGTGCGATAGTCGCCGACGCCCTGAATGCGACCGTCGGCCCACCATAGAGCACCGTCTTGGTGGTAGACAACGCTACCCTCTCGGGGCGTGTCACCATCGCCGGGGTCGGCATCGAAACTCAAGACCCGTGCACGTATTAACCAGGCTTGCCCCTGCTCTTGTTTCAGGCATGGTCCTTGCTCTTCATTCATAATGTTGCTCCTGAAGATAGTTAGAGAGGGAAGGCTTAATGGCCATTGCTGTGCCGTTTGTCAGCGTCAGGGGCAAGTTTGGCGCGTGCGGCTTCGGCTGCCGCCATGACTCGCTCCGGTGTGGCTGGGGTGTCCAGAGGTATCGCCTGAGTGTATCCGTTTAGGCTGGCCAAGCCGTCACGCAGAGCCGCCCATACCGACATACCAAGCATGAAAGGGGGTTCACCCACGGCCTTGGAACGATAGATGCTGGCCATGGAGTTGGGGTGGCCTTCCATTAAGGAGGTATTGAAAGTGGCGGGTAGGTCGCCGTAAGTGGGAATCTTGTAGGTCGCGGGGCCATTGGAAATCAGTTGGCCTTTATTATTCCATTTCAGCTCTTCACTGGTTAACCAGCCCATCCCCTGAATAAAACCACCTTCGACCTGGCCGATATCGATAGCCGGATTCAGTGAGTCACCCACGTCGTGGAGAATATCGACACGATCTACTAGGTACTCGCCGCTCAAGGTATCGATTGAAACTTCGGCCACCGCCGCACCAAAGGCATAGTAGTAAAAAGGGCGTCCATTGCCGGTGGCGCGGTCATAATGGATCAATGGGGTAGCGTAAAAGCCTTTTTCCGAAAGTGAGATGCGCGATAGATAAGCGGCTTGAACCAGCTCTCCCCAAGCGATGCGGCGTTCACTTTCGCCAAAGCCGGCTATTAAATAACCCTCTTTGATGTGGATGGTTTCTCGATCGAGATGGTAGTGCTCGGCGGCAAAGTCATAAAGTCGTGTTTTTAGTTTGAGTGCCGCATCGCGCGCCGCCTGGCCATTGAGATCGGCACCGCTGGAGGCGGCGGTGGGAGAGGTGTTGGGCACCTTGTCGGTACGCGTGGCGGTGATGCGCACGCTATCAAGATCCAATCCCAGCTCACGCGCAACTACTTGGCAAATCTTGGTGTGCAGCCCCTGACCCATCTCGGTGCCGCCATGGTTGATCATGACGCTGCCGTCGGTATAGACGTGAAGAAGCGCGCCCGCTTGGTTGAGGTGCTGGGCGGTGAAGGAAATGCCGAATTTTACCGGGGTCAACGCTAAGCCTTTACGAATGACGGGGCTCTTGGCGTTGAACTCTCGGATCGCTCGGCGCCGCTGCCAGTAGTCGCTAGAGGTTTCGAGTTGCTCAACCAGCTCATGCAGTAGAACGGTCTGATCTACCGTCTGGCCGTAATGCGTCGTGTTGCGGCCGTCGCGGTAAAAGTTGCGCTTGCGTATCGTCAGCGGATCTTCGCCCAGACGGCGAGCGATATCCTCCATTGCCGCCTCAATAACCATCATACCTTGGGGGCCGCCGAAGCCGCGGAAAGCTGTGTTAGAGGCCGTATGGGTGCGCGCTCGATATCCTGTAACGCGGACGTCACCCAGCGAATAGGCGTTATCCGAGTGGAACATGGCGCGATCAACAATGGCGTCGGAAAGGTCGGGTGAATAGCCACAGTCGCCGATTACATTGATATCGCCACCCAGAATCACGCCCTGAGCATCGACGCCAAGACGGTAGTCGTTATGAAAAGGGTGGCGCTTTCCGGTGACGCGCATGTCATCGACCCGCGGTAAGCGGAAGCGGCAGCTGCGCCCGGTTCGTCTAGCGATTAGGGCGGCTAGGCAAGCCCAGGGAGAAGCCTGTGTTTCCTTGCCGCCGAATCCGCCCCCCATGCGGCGAGTCTCGACGGTAACGGCATGGAAGGGAATGCCGAGCACCTCGGCAACCAGTTTCTGCGTCTCGCTAGGATGCTGGTTGGAGGTATGAATCATAACGCCTTCGTCTTCGCTGGGATGAGCGACGCAGGCTTGCCCTTCCAAGTAGAAGTGTTCCTGGCCACCGACAAACTGTTTGCCAGCAACGACAATGGCAGCGTCGGCAAAGGCTTTTTCCCAGTCTCCACTGATCTGTTGATGAGTAGGGCGTACCAGATCGCCCGCGTTGGCGGCAGCAACGGGGTCGAGGCTTGCAGGGCGCTCCTCGATCTCGATAATTGCCTTTTCGACTGCTTGACGAGCCGCACGGTGGCTGTCGGCCGCCACGGCAAATAGCACCTGGCCCGCGTAGAGCACTTCGCCGTCGGCCATGATGGGATCCCCTGGGAAAACGGGGCCAATATCGGTATGGCCTGGCACGTCTGCCACGCTAATAACATCGACCACACCAGGAGCAGACCTTACCGCTTCCAGATCCATGCGGGTAATGCGCCCGTGGGCGACAGATGACAGGCCTGCGGCTAGGTGGAGGGCATTGGCCGGAAGGGCTAGGTCATCAATATAAGCCGCGCGCCCGGTGACATGCTTGATGGCACTCTCGTGATTGGCCGAGGTGCCAGAAAAAAAACGGCCGGTATGTTGTGCTGGCTGAAATGCTTTCTGCTCAGGCTGTGGTGCTGGCAGATCAGTGAGCGTACGCATGGAGCATCACCTCCTGAGTGTGTGGTTGGGCGTGGGTAGACGATTCGATGACCAGACGCAGGCGTTCAAGTAGCGCGCTCGCTGAGCGCGTGCGGTAGTCGGCACTGCCACGAACATCGCTCATCGGTGAAAAGTCATTCGCGAGTGCTTGGCGTGCAGCCTCAAAGACGCTTGGTGAGGGGGGATTTCCTTCGAGAGCCGCTTCGGCCCCACGGGCTCGGGCAGGTATGCCGGCCATGCCACCGAAGGCCAGGCGTACATCGCGTAGACACCCATCCTCCAGATGCCAGGCAAAGGCACTCAGCACGGCAGAAATATCATCTTCGCGCCGCTTCGAGAGTTTCCATACTTTCAACTGATGGCCTGCTTGTGGGGCCGGGATGAAAACCGCGCTTAACACCTCATTGTCAGCCAAGTCGGTTTTTTTGTAGTCGATGAAGAAGTTGCTGGCGGCAATCTCGCGGGAGCCGTTAGGGCCTGCAAGACGAAGCTGTGCATCAAGAGCCAGCAGCACCGGCGGGGTATCGCCGATGGGGGATGCATTAGCAACGTTGCCGCCCAAGGTGCCGCGGTTGCGTACTTGTGCCGAGCCTAGGCGGTGTAGAAGATGGGCAAAGGTTGGATATTCACTCTCGAGTAGGGGCTCCAGGCGTGCATAGGTGACGGCTGCTCCGATCCACCAGCCGGGACGCCCGCTCGCATCCTGACCTTGTTCAATTTGCTGAAGCTCACTTACGCGGGTGGTGTCGATAAGCCGTGGTAAGTCCTTCAGTTGTTGGGTGACTTCAAGCCAAAGGTCAGTGGCACCCGCAACCAAGCGTGCTTCTGGATGGGCTGCGCGTAGGCGCACTAGGTCATTCAGCTGGCGAGGCTGATGGAAACGGCTGCTGGTTTCGTCCAGGTTGGCCACGTGCTGATTATCTTGCGCATCATTCAGTGTTGCATCTAACCATTCAGGGCGATGACCATCGATACTGTTCATTGCTAATGCCGCATCACGAATGGGGCGATAGCCAGTGCAGCGACACAGGTTGCCGCCAAGTGCGGCTTCAAGGCGCTCAGGGCTAAAGGGAGTGGCGAGCGGGTTAGTGTGCTGTTCTTCGTGCAGTGTGAACAATGACATCACAATGCCCGGCGTGCAGAAGCCGCATTGGCTACCATGGCATTCGACCATGGCTGCCTGGGCGGGATGCAGGTATTGCTGGTCGTCAGCGAGACCTTCGACGGTGACTAAGTGGCGGCCTTGGAGCTGATGAGCGGGCATGATGCAGGCGTTGGCGCTGTGGTAGCGTAGCTCGCCATTGGCATCGGGTGCCCCGATGGCTACCGTGCAAGCGCCGCAATCACCAGACGCGCAACCTTCCTTGGTGCCGGTCAGGTGTAGTTGTTCTCTTAGCAGTTCCAGAACGCTAAGGTGAACATCCGCTGTAACGCGATGCGGTTGCCCATTGAGGTGAAATGTAATCATAGTTCTACCCGTTATGTTGTTATTGGTTGCTTAATTGCTGTCCGATCGGTCAGGTGGTGCGTGAGAAACGGGGTATTTCTTGATGACTCAGCATGAGAAGAGTCGTCTATTGTGCTGTCAGTAGCATCACCACCGCTAACAGGGCGGAGACCCACATCGCAGGCTTAATCTCATCCAGCTTGCCGGTGGCCAGCCGGATGAGTACAAAGCTGATAAAACCAAAGGCGATACCCAGGGTGATGGAGTACGTCAGCGGCATTAAAATGATGGCTAGAAATGCGGGGAAGGCTTCCTCGAGACGGCTCCAGTCAATCTTTCCAATCGGTGCCATCATGAACAGCCCCACCAAGACAAGAGCTGGGGCTGTCGCGATGCTGGGAACTAGGGACAGCAACGGTGAGAGAAACAAGAAAGGCAGGAACAATACGCCAATAACGACGGCCGTGAGTCCTGTGCGGCCGCCCTGGGCAACGCCAGCACCGGATTCGATAAAGGTTTGTGCCGCGCTGGTGCCGAGAGGGGCCGCGATCATCGATGCGAAAGCATCCACCGTCATGGAACGCTTAAGGTTGCGTGGATTGCCGTTGGCATCCTTGAGATCCGCTGACTCGGATAGCGCCATAAAGCAAGACAGTGAGTCGAAGAAGTTAGTAAACAGCATCACGAAAATGAACGGCAGGTAAGCCACCTTGAGGGCGCCTAGAATATCGACCTTCATTACCGCCGAGAAATCCGGCCATGCGGCTAGGCCTTGCCAAGCCACCAATACGTCGTCACTCCACAGCCGCCCCATAGGGATTGCCAACAGAGTGGTTAGGGCGATGCCTAAGATCAGAGCGCCATTGAAGCCGCGAATGACCAGTATCGCGGTAGCCATTAGGCCAATAAAGAAGGTTATTAGGCTTGCGTTTAAATCGCCCAGGCTAATCAGGGTCGCTGGGTTGGCTACGATGAACCCGGCATTCTTGAGCCCAATAAAGGTGATGAATAGGCCTATCCCACAGGTGATGGCATAGCGCAATGAGGCTGGAATGGCCTCGATGATGGCTTCGCGAACGTTAAACAGCGCCAAAATAGCGAACAGTACTCCTGACCAGAATACGCAGCCTAGAGCAACTTCCCACGATAACCCTGCGCCAAGCACCAGGGTGTAGGTGAAAAGCGCATTCATGCCCATTCCAGGAGCAACTAAAATTGGATTGCGGGCATACAAGCCCATGGCCAAGCTACTAAAAAAGCTGATGACCACGGTGGCGGAGAGTGCTGCAGAAAAGGGAATACCCGCATCAGATAAGATGGCTGGGTTGACCACGATGATATACATCCCGGCTAGAAACGTCGCGATGCCTGCAAGCACTTCGGTCTTCACCGAGGAGCCGCGGCGGCTGACATTGAAGTAATTATCCAGGGTGCTCGTTGCTTGCACGGGAGGAGAGCCGGAATACGGCGTAGGGCTTTGTGGCATGACGATATTCTCTTTGTATTTGTTGGGTGAGCTATCGAAAAAAACGTGTTTGACCATTTGGTCAACTCGGACAAGCGTAGACAAAAAAACATCAAGAAGGCAACCAAATATATTAATTACGTACACAAAAAATTTTGGGGCGACTTCCATCCTCCTCATTTATCAATGACCTGAAGGTCGTGGCATATTGATTGCAGGGGTAAAATGGAGCATATAAAGTTGCTGGTAGTTTTAGGGCTAGCCTAAGGTCGATAAATCCTGTAACATTCCAAAAATTTTGGCCCAGTGGCTGCAAAAAGCAGCAAAATATCTGCAGCGAACGAATCGCTGTAGGGTAAGCACCGCGCTTGTTGCACTGGCCTCAGGTTAGAGAAAACAGTCAGCTAAATGCTGCGCCATGGCCATTCGCCACGGAAGAGAACAACAAGCGGGATGAAACCGATTTTTTTACTATCGGCTTCGTCCCGCTTTTTTACGACCCGACGTTTGCACGCAAACGCCGACAAACCGGATCGCCGAGCCTGCGCCCACAGGCTCCCACCAGCATGGGAGAACTTGTCTTGAATAACCCCGCATTGAGCAAACCCGCGATATTGGCCCTGGAAGATGGCAGTGTGTTTCATGGCATTGCCATTGGCGCGGATGGCGTCACAAGCGGTGAGGTGGTGTTCAATACAGCCATGACCGGCTACCAGGAAATCCTCACTGACCCTTCTTACACCCGCCAAATCGTCACGCTGACCTATCCTCATATCGGCAATACCGGCATTAATTCGGAAGATGTGGAATCTGCATCGATTGCCACAGCGGGCCTGGTGATTCGTGATTTACCCCTGCTGGCCAGCAGTTTCCGTTCAGAGCAAAGCCTCTCTGACTATCTAAAAAGCCAAAATGTGCTGGGCATTGCGGATATCGATACTCGCCGTTTAACGCGCATTCTGCGTGATAAAGGCGCGCAAAACGGTGCGATTCTGGCGGGTGCAGAAGCAGAGGGCGATGATGCGGTAGAGCGGGCGCTGGCGGCAGCGAAGGCATTTCCCGGGTTGAAGGGCATGGATCTGGCCAAGGAAGTCTCGTGCAAAGAGGCTTACGAATG
Organism: Halomonas sp. 3A7M; assembly: GCF_014897875.1. Classification (NCBI taxonomy): domain Bacteria; kingdom Pseudomonadati; phylum Pseudomonadota; class Gammaproteobacteria; order Oceanospirillales; family Halomonadaceae; genus Halomonas; species Halomonas sp. 3A7M. The sequence continues at coordinate 43,891 of NZ_JABUZD010000114.1, read as the reverse complement.
GACCCAAGGCGAGTGGACGCTGGGCGAGGGCTATGCTGATGCTTCCCAAGGTGAGCGTCCTTACCACGTGGTGGCGTATGACTTCGGGGTGAAATTTAACATCCTACGTATGCTGGCCGAGCGCGGCTGCCGGTTGACGGTCGTACCGGCACAAACGCCTGCGGCTGACGTGTTGGCGATGAATCCGGATGGGATCTTTTTGGCTAACGGCCCCGGTGACCCCGAGCCCTGTGATTACGCCATCAAGGCAATTCAGGATGTATTGGAAACCAATACGCCGGTATTTGGCATTTGCCTTGGTCACCAGTTGCTGGCGCTGGCCTCGGGTGCCAAAACCATCAAGATGGGCCACGGCCACCACGGTGCTAACCATCCGGTGCAGGATTTAGACACCGGCACGGTAATGATTACCAGCCAAAACCACGGCTTTGCTGCCGATGAAGCGACCCTTCCAGCCAACGTGCGTGCCACGCACCGTTCGCTGTTCGATGGCACGCTGCAAGGGATCGAGCGCACTGACCGCCCGGCGTTTAGCTTCCAAGGTCACCCGGAAGCTAGCCCTGGCCCGCGTGATGTGGCGCCGCTGTTTGATCGCTTTATTACCATGATGCAGGCGCGTCGCTAACGCTGCCCTTGATCGCCGCCATGTAACGCCGTTTTTTTGTCGCTCATCGTCACCTATTTTGCGGGAACCGTTATGCCTAAGCGTACCGATATCAACAGCATTCTTATCATTGGCGCTGGCCCGATTGTCATCGGCCAGGCCTGCGAATTTGACTACTCTGGCGCCCAGGCGTGTAAAGCGCTGCGTGAAGAGGGGTTCCGGGTTATTTTGGTTAACTCCAACCCGGCCACCATCATGACCGACCCGGCCATGGCCGATGCCACCTACATCGAGCCGATTACCTGGCAAGCGGTTGAAAAAATTATTGAGGCCGAGCGCCCGGACGCGATTCTACCCACGATGGGTGGTCAGACAGCGCTCAACTGCGCGCTTGACCTGGAAAAGCATGGCGTACTGGAAAAGTACAGCGTCGAGATGATTGGTGCCAATGCCGATGCGATTAACATGGCTGAAGATCGCGATCTGTTCGATCAAGCCATGAAGCGCATTGGTTTGGAGTGCCCGAAAGCCAAGGTGGCGCACACCATGGATGAGGCCTGGGAAATTCAGGCTGAATTAGGCTTTCCGACCATTATTCGTCCTTCTTACACCATGGGCGGCTCCGGCGGCGGCGTGGCGTATAACAAAGAAGAGTTCGAAGAGATCTGTACCCGCGGTTTCGAGCTTTCCAATAACCACGAGCTGCTGATCGACGAATCGCTGCTGGGGTGGAAAGAGTACGAGATGGAAGTGGTGCGGGATAAGAATGACAACTGCATCATTGTCTGTGCGATTGAAAACTTCGATCCGATGGGTGTTCACACCGGTGACTCGATTACCGTCGCGCCAGCGCAAACGCTGACCGACAAAGAGTATCAGATCATGCGTGATGCCAGCCTCGCGGTACTGCGCGAGATTGGTGTGGAAACCGGCGGCTCCAACGTACAGTTTGGTATGGACCCGAAAACCGGCCGCCTGGTGGTTATCGAGATGAACCCGCGGGTATCGCGCTCGTCGGCGCTGGCATCTAAGGCTACTGGTTTCCCGATTGCCAAAATCGCCGCGAAACTGGCGGTGGGTTACACCTTGGATGAGCTGCAAAACGATATTACCGGTGGCCGCACGCCCGCGTCGTTTGAGCCATCAATCGACTATGTCGTCACTAAGATTCCGCGCTTTACCTTCGAGAAATTCCCTCAGGCAAACGACCGCCTGACCACCCAGATGAAGTCGGTGGGCGAGGTGATGGCGATTGGCCGTACGTTCCAAGAGTCGCTGCAGAAAGCGCTGCGCGGCCTGGAAACCGGTAACGATGGTCTTGATCCGATCATCACCGATTTCACGCCAGACAATATGGCGATCATTCAGGGCGAGCTGCAGGCCGCCGGTGCCGAGCGTATTTTCTATGTGGCTGACGCCATGCGCTCTGGAATGAGTGTTGATGAGGTATTTGCGCTCACCAATATCGACCCTTGGTTCCTGGTGCAGTTGGAAGACCTGGTGTTGACTGAAAATGCCGTCGCCAAGCGCGCTCTGGCCGATTTCTCTGCTCGCGAGCTTTACCAGCTTAAGCGCAAAGGCTTTGGTGACGCGCGTTTGGCCAAGCTGCTGGGCGTGTCTGAAAAAGAGTTCCGCAAAACGCGCCAAGCAGCGGGCATTCGTCCGGTTTATAAACGTGTCGATACCTGTGCGGCGGAATTTGCCTCAGACACCGCTTACATGTACTCCACCTATGAAGAGGAGTGCGAAGCGGACGTCTCTGATCGTCAGAAAATTATGGTATTGGGTGGTGGCCCGAACCGTATCGGTCAAGGTATCGAGTTCGATTACTGCTGTGTTCATGCCGCCTTTGCCATGCGCGATGATGGCTATGAAACCATCATGGTCAACTGCAACCCGGAAACCGTTTCTACCGACTACGACACCTCTGATCGTCTCTACTTCGAGCCGGTGACGCTGGAAGATGTGTTGGAAATTGCCGACAAAGAGAAGCCGGTTGGCGTGATTGTGCAGTTCGGTGGCCAAACGCCGCTGAAGCTTGCCCGTGAACTAGAGGCAGCAGGCGTGCCGATTATCGGTACCACGCCGGACGCCATTGACCGCGCTGAAGACCGCGAGCGCTTCCAGGTAATGATCGACAAGCTAGGCTTGAAGCAGCCGCCCAACGCCACTGCCCGTAGCTTTGAAGAGGCGTTTTCCAAGGCAGAGGCCATTGGCTACCCGCTGGTGGTGCGCCCTAGCTACGTGCTGGGTGGTCGGGCAATGGAGATCGTTTATGACGCCTCCGAGCTTGAAAACTACATGACCAATGCGGTGAAGGTGTCTAACGACTCTCCCGTTTTGCTTGACCACTTCTTGAGTGCCGCGATCGAAATTGATATCGACGCTGTGTCGGACGGTCAGCAGGTGGTGATCGGCGGCATTATGCAGCACGTTGAGCAAGCTGGCGTTCACTCTGGTGATTCCGCCTGTGCGTTGCCGCCTTACTCGCTGCCTGCCGATGTGCAGGATGAAATGCGCGAGCAGGTCAAGAAAATGGCCGTTGAGTTGGGCGTTAAAGGTCTGATGAACGTGCAGCTGGCGTGGCAGGGTGGCGAAATTTATGTCATCGAGGTTAATCCTCGTGCGTCGCGTACCGTACCGTTTGTGTCTAAGTGTATCGGCACTTCGTTGGCGCAAATTGCGGCGCGCTGCATGGCGGGTAATACACTGGCCGAGCAGGGCTTTGAGCGCGAAATTATCCCGCACTTCTATAGCGTGAAAGAGGCGGTCTTCCCGTTCAACAAGTTCCAGGGTGTTGACCCGATTCTGTCGCCCGAGATGAAGTCGACGGGTGAAGTAATGGGCTCTGGCGAGACCTTTGCAGAAGCGTTCTTTAAAGCGCAGTTGGGCGCTGGCGAAGCCATTCCAGCATTGGATGGTGACCGTAAAGCGTTCCTTTCGGTACGCGAGCCCGACAAGCAAGGGATTATCGAAGTGGCGCGTTCTCTGCTAACATTGGGCTTCACACTATGTGCAACGCGCGGTACAGCGGCAGCACTTGAAGCTGCTGGACTGGAAGTGGAGCACGTCAATAAAGTCTACGAAGGCCGTCCCCATATTGTCGATCTGTTGAAGAACGACGAAATCGCCTACATCGTGAACACGACTGAAGGTCGTCAGGCTATTAACGACTCTTCAATTATTCGCCGTACTGCTCTCGCGCGCAAGGTGCCCTATGCGACCACCTTGGCGGGCGCTAATGCTGTTTGCATGGCGCTTGAGTACGGTAGGGAGATTACGGTGCGGCGCCTTCAGGATCTGCATGCAGGAGCAAGTCAATGAACAAGGTCCCGATGACGGTAGCGGGAGAAAAAAGTCTTCGCGAAGAGCTTAATCACTTGAAGGGCGAAGCCCGCCCTCAAGTTATTGCTGCTATTGCTGAAGCGCGTGAACATGGCGATCTCAAGGAGAACGCCGAGTACCACGCCGCTCGCGAGCAGCAAGGATTTATTGAAGGCCGTATCCAGGAAATTGAAAGCAAGCTTTCAGGTGCGCAGGTCATCGACGTTACTAAGCTGCCCAAAACCGGCAAGGTGATCTTTGGGGTTACCGTGTCGTTGCTGAATCTGGATAGCGACGCCAGCGTTACCTACCGCATTGTTGGTGAAGACGAAGCCAATATTAAAGAGGGGCGCATTTCTGTGACCTCACCTATCGCCCGAGCAATGATTGGCAAAGAAGAAGGCGATGTGGTGGTGGTAAAAACACCTGGTGGCGATGTTGAGTACGAAATTGAGAGTGTTGAACATCTCTGATTTACCGCGGTGACGCGGGGCGGGCGTCTTGATGGCGCCTGCAGTCCAGGCACACTAAAAGGCCCGTGACGGTGACGTCGCGGGCCTTTTAGTATCATGCGTTCATGCGTTGTTTAACGAGTCACGTGTGGGTTAATGCCGTCCGTGGTGGTTTTCAAAACGCGTGATGTTGGAAAGCTTGGGGTTTACCTTTGGGTTGTGGCGATAGAGCAGCGCCATTTTGCCAATGGTTTGTACTAGCTCGGCGTTACTGTCGGCGACTAGCTCATTGAGCGCCGCGACGCGGTCTTCCCGCTCGGGAATAGCGAGCTTCACTTTGATGAGCTCGTGATCGTTGAGCGCGCGGCTGAGTTCTGCGAGCAAATTTTCGGAGACGCCGTTCTCAGAAACGGTGACCACTGGATTAAGGTGATGGCCAATGCTACGAAATGCTTTCTTTTGTGCCTGTGACAAGCTCATGGTATCTTGCGGTATCCCGGTTAGCGCTTAACGCTCCATCTTACGGTGAAATGCCGTTAAGTGAAAGCAATCGCGTGAATGCGCCCATCTCTTATTCCAGTGTTAGATTCCCACATGCAGCAAAAGCCCCCAAGCCGTAAACATTCAGTGAGCAAGACCAGCAACAACTGGAAGAAAGAACATTTCGACGATCAGTATGTGAAACAACGCTGGCAAGATGGCTATCGCTCCCGTGCAAGCTATAAACTGCTTGAGCTTGATGAAAAGGATAAGCTGTTTCGCCCAGGCATGACGGTAATTGATCTAGGCGCTGCCCCAGGGGGGTGGAGTCAAATTGCCGCAGAAAAGGTGGGGCCTGACGGTGTCGTGATAGCGTCAGACATATTAGAGATGGATGCCCTCGCCGGCGTTGACTTTATCCAGGGCGATTTTACTGAAGAGAGCGTGCTTAACGCGATTCTTGAACGTTTAGGAAATCGTCAGGTAGACCTTGTGATGTCCGATATGGCCCCCAATATGAGTGGTATGGCGGCTATTGATCAGCCACAGGCAATGTACCTTGTTGAACTCGCTTTGGAACTTGCGCGAGAAACGCTACCGCCTGGCGGGCGTTTTCTGGCTAAGGTATTTCAAGGCGAAGGATTTGATACCTATTTGAAAGAGCTCCGAAGTAGCTTTGATCGTGTTGTGACTCGCAAGCCGGATGCTTCGAGGGCGCGCTCGCGGGAAGTCTATTTTTTAGCGGAAGGATTTCGAGGCTAGCGAGACGTGGCCCTGTACTCGTCAGTGAGTGCGAGCGTGTAGATACTGGCGGGTAATAGCAAAGATTTATCACCACGATTGCCAGACAGGCAGGCGTAAATTGTGTCACATTATGCACATTGGACGAGCGTGACACAGATGGCCCAAAGCAAAATGTGCTTTGGCAATGGTTGAACGTTAAGCTCTAGTGTAAGGTCTGAGTATTGACGGTTAACTGACGGATTCTTGTAATGAGGGTAGCCCCTTGAACGATATGGCGAAGAACCTGATTCTGTGGTTGGTCATCGCGGCCGTTCTACTGACAGTGTTCAACAATTTCAGTACGGAAAGCGCACCGCAAACCACCAACTACTCTCAGTTTGTGCAGCAGGTGCAAAATCAGCAGGTACGTAGTGTCACGATTGATGGCTATACCATCATTGGTGAGCGTACGGACGGTTCTCAGTTCCAGACCATCCGCCCGTCGGCGGAAGATCCTAAGCTGATGGATGATCTGCTAAGCAATAACGTGACCGTTGTCGGTAAAGAGCCGGAACAACAAAGCATCTGGACGCGCTTGCTGATTGCGAGCTTCCCGATTCTGCTTATTCTGGCCATCTTTATGTTCTTTATGCGCCAAATGCAAGGTGGAGCCGGTGGCGGTAAAGGCGGTCCCATGAGCTTTGGTAAGTCGAAAGCCAAACTGCTTTCCCAAGATCAGATCAAGACCACATTTGCCGATGTTGCAGGCTGCGACGAGGCGAAAGAAGAAGTTGAAGAGCTTGTAGACTTCTTGCGTGATCCTACTAAATTCCAGCGTTTGGGTGGCACAATCCCGCGCGGTGTATTGATGGTAGGTCCGCCAGGAACAGGTAAAACGCTGCTGGCCAAGTCCATTGCGGGCGAAGCCAAAGTACCGTTTTTCTCTATCTCTGGTTCAGACTTTGTTGAAATGTTTGTGGGCGTTGGTGCTTCACGCGTTCGTGACATGTTTGAGCAAGCCAAGAAACAAGCGCCTTGCATTATCTTTATTGATGAAATCGATGCGGTTGGCCGTTCACGCGGTGCTGGCATGGGTGGCGGCAATGATGAGCGTGAGCAGACACTCAACCAGTTACTGGTAGAGATGGATGGCTTCGAAGCTAATGAAGGGGTCATCGTCATTGCGGCCACTAACCGCCCTGACGTGCTTGATCCTGCGCTGCTGCGTCCGGGGCGTTTCGACCGTCAAGTAACGGTTGGGCTGCCGGATATTCGTGGCCGTGAACACATTCTGGGCGTTCACCTGCGTAAAGTGCCGCTGGCGGATGATGTTAAGCCGCAGCTGATTGCGCGCGGTACGCCAGGCTTCTCTGGTGCGGATCTTGCGAACTTGGTCAACGAGGCAGCGCTGTTTGCCGCCCGTCGTAACAAGCGCTTGGTTGCCATGGAAGAGCTGGAGCTTGCTAAAGACAAGATCATGATGGGCGCTGAGCGCAAATCGATGGTTATGACCGATAAAGAGAAGCTCAACACGGCGTATCACGAATCAGGTCATGCCATTATTGGCCTTGTTGCGCCGGAGCATGATCCTGTTTACAAAGTGACGATCATCCCGCGTGGCCGTGCGCTAGGCGTCACCATGTTCTTGCCGGAAGAAGATCGTTACAGCCTGTCTCGCCAGCAAATTCTCAGTCAGATTTGCTCGCTGTTTGGTGGGCGTATTGCCGAAGAGATGACGCTGGGTGCTAACGGTGTGACAACGGGTGCTTCAAACGATATCAAGCGCGCCACCGAGCTGGCCCATAACATGGTCGCTAAATGGGGGCTATCGAATGAGATGGGCCCGATCATGTACGACGAGGATGAGTCCCACCAGTTCCTTGGTGGCCCTGGTCAGGGTGGCGGTAAGCTAAAATCTGGCGAAACGACGTCTCGTCTCGATAAAGAAGTGCGCAAGATTATCGACGAGTGTTACGAGCAGGCACGCCAGATTCTGGAAGATAATCGCGACAAGCTAGATGCGATGGCCGAAGCGCTGATGAAGTACGAAACCATCGATGCTGATCAGCTGAAAGATATTATGGAGGGGCGCGATCCGCGTCCGCCAGAAGGCTGGAACGATGGTGATTCATCTGGCGGCGGCACGCGTGTTGGTGACGAGAAGGCGGAGGAAAAGGCTGACGGTACGCCTTCTGATGCATCTGGCGACGATGGCGAAGAGGATGATGACCAGCCACGCCGTCGTCCTTCTGACCCGTTAGGCGGTCCCGCAGGTCCTTAACGTGTGCGAGTGTTAGAGATGTTAGCAAAGGCGCCCCATAACGGGGCGCCTTTTTGTTATGCTGTGAAGCCATTGCAAACACGTTTTTTCTTTTAGTAGGCCGCAGCATGAAACCGATAGTTGACTCTTCATCGCCTTCACGGGCAGCGGATAGCGCATATCACCTGCGCTGTGGGCGCCATTCATTAGATCTTTCGTTTCCACGGGTAATGGGTATTCTGAATGTTACGCCGGACTCCTTCTCTGATGGCGGGCAACACATTGGTCTAGATAGCGCGTTGCGCCACGCTGAACAAATGTTGGCGGAAGGGGCCGCGATGATTGACGTGGGCGGGGAGTCGACAAGGCCGGGGGCTAGCCCTGTATCAGAGCAGGAAGAGTTAGACCGTGTGGCGCCTGTGGTTGAAGCGTTAGTGCACGAGCTAGATGCGCTGGTGTCAGTCGATACCAGTAGCCCTGCTGTTATGCGAGAAGTAAGCGCGCTTGGCGCTGGTATGATTAACGATGTGCGAGCGCTAGAGCGCGAGGGTGCGCTGGGCGCTGCGGCAAGCACTGGCCTGCCTGTGTGTTTAATGCATCGCCAGGGTGAGCCCCAGGATATGCAGCAGTCGCCCTATTATGGTCAGCCAGTTGAGCGAGTGGTTGCCGACTATCTTGCTGAGCGGGTAGCGGCGTGTGAAGCCGCTGGAATTCGCCGTAGCCGTCTGTTGGTAGATCCTGGTTTTGGTTTTGGCAAAACCATTGAACATAACCTGCGCTTGCTGAAGTATATGGATGAACTTCAGGCGCTGGAGTTGCCGCTGTTAGTGGGGATGTCGCGGAAAAGCATGATTGGTAAAGTGTTGGGTCGCCCGGTGGAGGAGCGCTTGGCCGGAAGTCTTGCGCTAGCAGCCATGGCGGTTGAACGGGGCGCCAATATTTTGCGCGTGCATGATGTCGGGCCCACGGTAGATGCCGTGGATATGGCATGGGCGGTGCTTCAGGAAGGCTGCGAGCCGCCGTTAAATAAGGAGATGGCGCCATGACGCGACGTTATTTTGGTACCGATGGGATTCGCGGTACGGTTGGGCAAGCGCCTATTACTGCCGATTTTATGCTCAAGCTGGGGTGGGCGGTGGGTCAGGTATTGCGCCGTGAAAAAGGCCGCACGCGTGTGTTAATTGGTAAAGATACGCGCATCTCTGGCTATATGTTTGAGTCAGCCTTGGAAGCGGGGCTATCTGCCGCAGGTGTCGATGTTTCGTTGCTGGGGCCAATGCCTACACCGGGAATCGCCTATCTAACGCGTACCTTTCGCGCCGACGCTGGGATAGTGATTTCCGCGTCGCATAACCCGTTTGATGATAACGGCATTAAGTTTTTCTCTGCCGAGGGTAAAAAGCTACCCGATGAGATTGAAGATCGCATTGAGACGATGCTTGATGCGCCTCTGACAACGGCGAGCGCGGCTCAGTTGGGTAAAGCGACGCGCATTGACGATGCTGCCGGGCGCTATATCGAATTCTGCAAATCGACGTTACCTGATCGTCTCAGCCTGCACGGTCTAAAAGTGGTATTGGATTGTGCTCATGGGGCTACCTACCACATTGCGCCAAACGTATTTCGTGAGCTAGGCGCTGATGTTAGCGTAATTGGTTCTTCTCCTGATGGGGTGAATATTAACCATCAAGTGGGGTCTACCCATCCCGCAGCGCTGCGTGCAGCGGTGATTCAGCAAGGTGCTGATTTAGGCATTGCCTTTGATGGTGATGGAGATCGAGTGCTGTTGGTAGATGCCGATGGCCGTGAGGTGGATGGCGACGATATTCTTTACCTGATTGCCCGAGATCGTCATGAGCGGGGACTGCTTGAAGGTGGCGTGGTGGGCACTCTGATGAGCAACTTCGGGCTTGCCATGGCGCTGGAGCGGCTGGGGATTCCCTTTCAGCGCGCGAAAGTGGGTGATCGCTTTGTCATGGAGATGATGGCTGCCAACGGCTGGGAGCTGGGAGGCGAGTCATCAGGTCATATTGTATGTGGCCATGCTCAAACGACGGGCGATGGGATTGTTTCAGCGTTGCAAGTGTTGGCGTTGATGGTGCGAGAGCAGAAGCCGCTGCTGTCTCTCTTGACGGGGTTGGAAAAGGTGCCCCAGTCGCTGGTTAACGTCAGGCTGCCTGGGGGTACCAACGCAAAAGATGTCATGACGGCAAAGCCGCTACTCGAAGCGGTGGCTGCCCTTGAAGCTGAGCTAGGTGACCAGGGCCGAGTGTTGCTACGCCCGTCGGGTACTGAGCCGCTAATCCGAGTGATGGTGGAAGGGCGGGCTCACCTGGATGTTGACCGTCTGGCGCATAAACTTGCCGATCAGGTCCAGGCGTTGCTCAGCTAGCTTGGTAAAAGTGTTTGATAGGCGAGTATGCTTGCCACGCCCCCAACTAACTAACCTGTATAACAGCGGTTGTCTTGACAAGGCCGCTCCTATACCATTTCGCTCCACCTTGAGTGAGGATAATCGATGCGTACGCCATTAATTGCCGGTAACTGGAAAATGAACGGCTCCACGGCGTTGATTCAAGCGTTCGGAGACGCCTTCGCCGCGTCCAAGCTGCCTAATGATATCGACGTTGTAGTTATTCCGCCGTTTCCTTATTTGGAAGCTGCACGAAGTGCTTTCCAAAATACGCCGTTACAGCTAGGGGCGCAGACGCTCAATCCTCAGCACTCAGGTGCGCATACGGGTGAGATTAGCGGGCGTATGCTTAAAGAGTTTGATGTGGCCTATGTGCTGGTTGGTCACTCTGAGCGTCGCCAGCTATACAAAGAAGGTGATGAGCAGGTATTTGACCGCTTGGTAGCCGCGCTTGATGTCGGCATCACGCCGATTCTTTGTGTGGGTGAAACTCTAGAAGAGCGCGATTCCGGTAGCACGATGGATGTTGTATTGCGGCAAGTTGGCTATGCAATGGCGCGTTTAGAGCCAGCACAGCGGCTTAAGGTTGTTATTGCCTATGAGCCCGTATGGGCAATTGGGACAGGCCGTACAGCAACGCCTGAGCAGGCTCAGGAAGTAATGGCCGGTATTCGTACCTATCAGGCCGGGTTTGATAAAACGCTAGCCGAGCAGCTTAAGTTGCTTTACGGCGGCAGCATGAATGCAAACAATGCGGCTGAGTTGCTTGCTCAGCCGGATATCGACGGCGGTTTAGTGGGTGGTGCTTCGCTCAAAACCGACGATTTCTACGCCATTTGTCAGTCAGCAGGATAATCCCATGCAAGTTGCAATTCTTATGGTTCACGTGGTGATTGCGATCGCCTTGGTTGTGCTCATCCTGCTTCAGCAGGGTAAAGGTGCCGAAGCGGGTGCCGCCTTTGGTGGAGGGGCATCGCAAACTGTGTTTGGTTCGCGGGGTAGCGGTAACTTTTTGTCTCGCGCAACGGGACTTTTAGCCGCCGGCTTTTTTGTTACCTCAATGGCATTGGCTTATTTTGCGACCCAGGCAGGACAAGCGCCCGAAGCGGGTATTCCCGACTCTCGGCTAATTGAGCAGCAGCGCAATATTCCAACGCTTGACGATGGCCCTGCAAGTATGGATAATACCGCGCCAGTGCTAGAGGAAAGCAGCGAGTAACATATTGATACTGCTTTTTTTAGCCTCCCCTGTTGCCGAAGTGGTGGAATTGGTAGACACGCTATCTTGAGGGGGTAGTGACCGTATGGTCGTGCGGGTTCAAGTCCCGCCTTCGGCACCATCTGTTTTGCTGGCTCGCCAGCTTCCCAGAGTTGTTTTGTCAAATAAGCTTCATTAAAGAGCTATTGTCAAAAAGTAGGGATTGGCACCTAAGACGAAAAATGCACTTGAAAAGAAAGGTTGACGAAAGTGGTTCAAGTGTCTATTATCGTCGACCTAGATTGATGCGGGGTGGAGCAGTCTGGTAGCTCGTCGGGCTCATAACCCGAAGGTCATCGGTTCAAATCCGGTCCCCGCTACCATTTACTAGTAACATGTTAATCGCCTGAAAAGTCTTGATGTTAGCTAATCTTGATGTTGGTTGGGCAAGGGCGAAAGCCAAGTCATGTTATTAGGTGGTATTACAGGTTTCTTTCGAAAAGCCCCTTCCTGTGAAGGGGCTTTTTGTTAGTAGCTTTTCGAGAGCCAAGAGTGTCTCCAGAGCGGATGTCTTCCGAATTGCCAGAGACACATTTCCGGGTAACGCCAATCAGCCACCTAGCTTCTCATTCAACTCCTGGCCAGGTGCCTGATGCAACGGCTATAGGAGCTTTGTCTGTGGCCACAAAACACGCTGCGCTTCACGCGCTGATCGAACCTGTCGTAGCCGCCATGGGTTTTGAGCTATGGGGTATCGACCATCTTTCCCAGGGCAAGCATTCGCGGCTGGTAATTTATATCGAACGCGAAAGTGGCGTCAGCGTGGAAGACTGCGCTGATATTAGTCGCCAAGTCAGTGCCGTTATGGATGTGGAAGATCCCATTCCTGGCGAATACCGCTTGGAAGTCTCGTCGCCTGGTATGGCACGTCCCTTATATACCCTGGATCAATTTATTCGTTATCAAGGCCACCACGTTGCGCTCAAATTGCGCGTGGCTTTTGATGGACGGCGTAAATATCAAGGCCTTCTCGCTGGTGTCGAAGGCGATGAGGTACTGCTACAGCTGGATGGCGAAGAGTACTGTTTTCCAATCGAAAGCATCGATTCTGCGCACGTCGTCCCGCAATTCGACGAATAAACGGGTGGCGGCTTCCGGCAGGCTGCCGGGATGATGCACAAAAGGACAGGTTTTCTGGCGAGGCAAACGCATGAGTAAAGAAATTTTAATGGTCGTGGACGCGATCTCAAACGAAAAAGGCGTCCCCCGCGATGTTATTTTTGAAGCGGTTGAGGCCGCGCTAGCTAGCGCGTCACGCAAGCGTTTTGATCAGGAAGAAGCCAATGTGCGCGTTCATATCGACCGCCGCACGGGCGACTACGATACGTTCCGCTACTGGACCGTTGTCGAAGATGACGAATTTGAAACACCTGATTATGAAATTAAAGAAACCATCGCCGAGCAGCGTGATCCGCCGCTGAAACTAGGCGATGTGGTTGAGAAAAAGATTGAAAATGCCGTGTTTGGCCGTATCGCTGCGCAAACTGCAAAGCAGGTTATCGTGCAAAAGGTACGTGAAGCCGAACGCGCTGAAGTGGTTCGTCAGTACGCTGACCGCGAAGGCGAGTTAGTGGCAGGTATCGTCAAGAAAACCACGCGTGACGGATTGATTATCGACCTGGGTGAAAACGCTGAGGCGTTCTTGCCGCGTAACGAAATGATTCACGGTGAGCGCTACCGCATGAATGAGCGGGTACGCGCCTTGCTAGTGAAAGTTGATCCAGAGGCGCGTGGTGCACAGCTACAGCTGTCACGTACCTGTCCTGAATTCATCATTGAGCTGTTTAAAATTGAAGTACCGGAAATTGCTGAACAGCTGATTGAAATCAAGGGTGCGGCGCGCGACCCTGGCTCGCGGGCCAAAATCGCCGTTAAAACTAACGACCGCCGCATCGATCCTGTTGGGGCGTGTGTTGGTATGCGTGGTTCTCGCGTACAGGCAGTGTCGTCAGAGCTGCAAAATGAGCGTGTCGATATTGTGCTGTGGGACGACAACCCAGCGCAGTTGGTGATAAATGCCATGGCACCTGCCGATGTGGCGTCTATCCTGGTTGACGAAGATGCTCACGCCATGGACGTTGCCGTTGCTCAAGACAATCTGGCGCAGGCCATTGGTCGTAGCGGCCAGAACGTGCGCTTAGCTTCTGAGCTAACCGGCTGGCGTATTAACGTGATGACCGAAGATGAAGCTGAGTCAAAACGTGAGCAGGAAATTGATAGCCTGGTGGATTCCTTTGTTCAGCATCTGGAAGTGGACGAAGACGTTGCCCGCCTATTAGTAGAAGAAGGGTTCACCACCCTGGAAGAAGTTGCCTACGTGCCGCTTGAAGAGATGCTCGAAATCGAAGAGTTCGATGAAGATTTGGTGGAAGAGCTGCGCGCACGAGCGAAAGACGAGCTGCTGACGATGGCCATTGCCTCGGAGGAAGCGCTAGACGGTGCCCAACCAGCAGACGATCTGCTGGACATGGACGGCATGGAGCGCCACCTGGCCTTCATTCTGGCTAGCCGAGGCATCGTCACCATGGAAGATCTCGCCGAGCAGTCTGTCGACGATCTGGTCGATATCGAGGAGTTGGACGAAGCGCGCGCAGCGGCACTGATCATGACTGCCCGTGCGCCCTGGTTTGAAGACGATGGCGTATCGGATTCGAACACACAGTAAAAGGTCACGGGCTGAGGAGGGTCACTATGTCGGATATGACAGTTAAAGATTTTGCAGTAAAGGTGGGCCGTGATGTGCCCCGCCTATTGGAACAGATGAAAGAAGCTGGTTTAAAACATGCGTCAGAAAGCGACGCCGTGTCTGAAGACGATAAGCAAACGCTGCTAAGCTTTTTGAAAAAAAGCCATGGCGGCGGTGACAGCGATGCTAGCAAAAACCGCATTACGTTGACGCGTAAAACCCGTAGCCGTATTAAAACGGGCGAGCGTGGCAAAACGATCGAAGTGCAGGTGCGTAAGAAGAAAACGTACGTTAAGAGCGCCGAAGACGATAAGCCGAAGGCGCCTGAGCCTAAGCATTCTGGCCCGCGTCAACTGGTAGGTGATATGGCAGAAGCGGAAGCCGAGCGTAAAGCTCGCGATATCCGCGAAGCTGAAGAGAAGGCGGCAGCGGCTAAAGCGAAAGCAGCGGAAGAGGCTGCACGTAAAGCCGAGGAAGAGAAAGCCAAGGCAAAAGCGGCTGAAGTGCCCGATATCGCTGTGCCTGAGCTGCAAATCGACGATACCCCGGCACCTGATGATTTGCCGCCCGCGCCGCCGAAAGAAGGCCGCACGGATCGTCGTACAGCACCGCCTAAAAAGGCAGCGGCTAAGAAAAAAGGCCGTAGTGACGATGAGGATCGTGGCGACCGCGAAGAGCGTAAGCGCGGTGGTGGCGGTAAGAAAGTCAAACGTGCCGAGCGTCGCGGCGGTCGTCGTGGTGGTGCCAGCCAGAGTGGCAACGGCAAGCATGCTTTCCAAAAGCCGACTCAGCCGATCGTTCGTGAAGTCTCGATTCCTGAGTCAATCAGCGTTGCTGAGTTGGCCGACAAAATGTCGATCAAGGCCAATGAAGTGATCAAGGCCATGTTCAACATGGGCGCGGCCGTGACCATCAACCAAACGATTGACCAGGATACTGCGGCTATCGTTGTGGAAGAGATGGGCCACAAGGTCAAACTGGTGAAAGACGATGCGCTGGAAACGGAAATGCTGGAAGGCATCTCCTACGAAGGCGAAGAGATCACTCGTTCACCGGTGGTCACTGTTATGGGCCACGTTGACCACGGTAAAACATCGCTGTTGGATTATATCCGTCGCGCGAAAGTCGCCACTGGCGAAGCGGGCGGTATTACCCAGCACATCGGTGCTTACCACGTGGAAGACAACCACGGCGGCGTTACCTTCCTGGATACCCCTGGCCACGCGGCGTTTACCGCAATGCGTGCCCGTGGTGCTAAAGCGACTGACGTCGTTATCCTGGTTGTTGCTGCTGACGACGGCGTAATGCCCCAGACGATTGAAGCGATCGAACACTCCAAAGCTGCTGAAGTACCCATGGTGGTGGCGGTGAACAAGATCGACAAGCAGGGCATCGATCTGGACCGCATTCGTAATGAACTCTCGCAGCATGGCGTGATTTCAGAGGAATGGGGTGGTGACACCCAGTTTGTGCACGTTTCTGCGAAGACTGGCGAGGGCATCGAAGAGCTGTTGGAAGCCATTCAGCTTGTGTCAGAAGTACTTGAATTGACGGCTGTACCTTCCGCACCTGGTAAAGGCGTTGTGGTTGAATCGCGCCTTGATAAAGGTCGCGGTCCGGTAGCCACTGTTCTGGTACAAAACGGCACGCTGAAGAAAGGCGATATCGTTCTTGCTGGTCTGCATTACGGCCGCGTTCGTGCGCTTACCAATGAGCTGGGCAAGCAAGTGGATACCGCTGGCCCTGCGATGCCGGTCGAAATCCAAGGTTTGGATGGCACGCCGGATGCAGGTGATGACTTCATGGTTGTTGCCGATGAGAAGAAAGCCCGTGAAGTGGCTAACTTCCGTCAAGGTAAATACCGCGAAGTGCGCCTGGCACGTCAGCAGAAGGCCAAGCTGGAGAACATGTTCAGCCAGATGGGCCAAGACGAAGTGGCCAAGGTCAACATCGTTCTGAAAGCCGACGTTCAAGGTTCGCTGGAAGCTATCAAAGGCGCCCTGGAAGAACTCTCCACCGGTGAAGTTGAAGTTGCCGTGGTCTCCTCGGGTGTTGGCGGTATCACCGGTACCGATGCCAACTTGGCGCTTGCTTCTGAGGCCATCGTCGTCGGCTTCAACGTCCGTGCTGATGCGGCTGCTCGTGAAATCATCGAACGTGAAGGTCTGGATCTGCGCTACTACAGCGTTATTTACCAGCTGATCGATGAGGTTAAGCAGGCGATGAGCGGTATGCTTGCTCCCGAGTGGAAAGAAGAGATCGTGGGCGTGGCCGAAGTACGCGATGTGTTCCGCGCACCGAAAATTGGTGCAGTGGCTGGCTGTATGGTTGTCGAAGGCACCGTATCGCGCAGCAAACGTATCCGTGTACTGCGTGACAACGTTGTGATTTACGAAGGCGAGCTCGAGTCGCTGCGCCGCTTCAAAGATGACGTTCAAGAAGTGCGTAATGGCATGGAATGCGGCATCGGCGTGAAGAACTACAACGATGTTCAGGTCAACGATAAGATCGAAGTCTTTGACCAAGTGAAGGTCGAGCGCAGCCTGTAAGGCCGCGAGGAGCAATCATGCGCGAATTTAAGCGTACCGACCGAGTCGCTGACCAGCTCCAAAAGGAGCTGGCAGTACTGATCCAGCGCGAAGTAAAAGACCCGCGTTTGGGCATGATCACGGTGAGCGGCGCGACCGTTAGCCGTGATCTTGGCTACGCCGATATCTATGTCACCTTATTGGGTGAGCAAGATCCCGCGCGTATCAAAGAAAACCTGCAGGTGCTAAAGCGCGCTGGAGGCTTTCTAAGAAGCCAAATTGCCAAACGTATTAAGCTGCGTCACGTACCTGAACTGCGCTTTCATTACGATGAAAGCGTGGTGCGTGGTCAGCACCTCTCATCACTGATCGACGAAGCGGTTTCAACTGACCGCGCACGTCAACAGGATGATGAAGAGGGAAGCGACAATGACAATGGTGAGGAGACGCGCTAATGGCACGTCGCCGTCGCGGATTGCCGGTTAATGGCGTATTGCTGCTGGATAAGCCTAAGGGCATTTCCAGCAATCATGCGCTGCAGCGTGTGCGTCGTCTGTTTGAGGCGCAAAAAGCCGGTCATACCGGCACGCTGGACCCTATGGCAACAGGCTTGTTACCTATTTGCCTTGGGGAAGCTACTAAGTTTTCCGCGCACCTGTTAGAAGCCGACAAGATGTATCGCACCCGTGTAGAACTGGGCGTGATTACAGACACCGGTGATGCCGAAGGCACGGTCATTGAGCAGCGCGAGATCCCCCGCTTAACGGCCGAGGATGTCGAGTCAGTCCTAGCTCGCTTTCACGGCGAGATTGACCAAGTGCCGCCGATGTATTCGGCACTGAAGCATCAAGGCAAAAAGCTGTATGAGCTTGCTCGTGAGGGTAAGCACGTTGAGCGTGCAGCGCGGCGAGTAAGCGTGTATGATGCGCGGCTGCTTGCTTTCGAGGGCACTGCCTTTGAGATTGAAGTCAGTTGCAGCAAAGGCACGTATATTCGCACCTTGGCTGAAGATATTGGTCATGCGCTGGGCTGTGGTGCCCACATTAGCCAGTTGAGAAGGCTCAAAACGGGGCCCTTTACTGGCGATGCAATGTGGACACTGGAGGGCCTTGAGGCGCTGGCAGACCAAGCCACCCGCGAGGCTGAACTAATGCCTGCGGATGTGCTGGTTGATCATTTGCCGTCGCTGACGGTGGATGAAACGGCTTACGGGCGTCTTGCACACGGCCAATCGGCTAGCTTAGCCATTGGTGCGCTTGAGCCTGAGGCGCTGGCAAGACTTTATTACGCTGAGACGTTTATCGGCCTTGGCGTTGTAAAAGGGGCGCAGGAAGTAGCTCCCAAGCGGCTGTTAAGTACCGTCGCTATCTCGTAAAACGTTGCAAGGACGTAGCGATTTGCGCGAAAATTGTACGTGAAGATAGTTGCATGAGACTGCAAATATGCGTGGTCTCACCCATTCAATTTTAGGCATATTGCTTACTGGAGAGACAGATGGCATTAACCGCTGAGAAGAAGGCCGAGATCGTCAACGAATACGGCCGCGGCGATAACGATACCGGTTCCCCTGAAGTTCAGGTTGCACTGCTGAGCGCCAACATTAATGGCCTGCAGGACCACTTCAAAACCAACAAGCAGGATCACCACTCTCGTCGTGGTCTGATCCGCATGGTAAACCAGCGTCGTAAGCTGTTGGATTACCTGAAGCGTAAAGATTTTGAACGCTATCAGTCTCTGATTCAGCGTTTAGGTCTGCGTCGTTAAGCGTTAACGGCAACGATCAAAAACGGGCAGCCCCTTGTGGGCTGCCCGTTTTTTTGTTTCTGGTAGCCGTATGGCGCCACAGCGCCTAGAATGGTGGCGAGTCAAAACGACCCAAGCGAAAAGACAAGTAGATATTAATGTTAAAGGAAGTCGCCGTGAATCCGGTAAAAAAAACGTTTCAATACGGTCGTAGCACCGTCACCCTAGAAACTGGGCGTATTGCTCGCCAAGCCACTGGCGCCGTTATGGTGACCATGGATGAAACCGTCGTACTGTGTACGGTTGTGGCTAAAAAAGAAGCAAACCCCAATCAGCCTTTCTTCCCACTCTCGGTACACTACCAAGAGAAAACCTACGCAGTGGGCAAGATCCCCGGCGGCTTCTTTAAGCGCGAAGGGCGTCCTACTGAGAAAGAAACCCTTACCTCGCGTCTGATTGATCGTCCGATCCGTCCGCTATTTCCTAAAGGGTTTATGAACGAAGTGCAGGTTATCTGTACTGTTCTGTCGACTGATCGTAATCATGACCCCGATATCGCAGCCCTACTGGGCACTTCGGCAGCGCTGGGTATTGCTGGCGTGCCGTTCAACGGCCCGATTGGCGCGGCACGTGTGGGCTTTAATGAAGAGCAGGGCTACTTCCTAAACCCAACCGTTGAAGAGCTGACTACCTCAGAGCTGGACATGGTTGTTGCCGGTACCGAAAACGCGGTATTGATGGTGGAGTCGGAAGCTCAGGAACTGCTTGAAGACGAAATGCTCGGTGCCGTGCTGTTTGGTCACCAAGAAATGCAGGTAGCCGTTAGCGCGATTAAAGAGCTGGTCGCTGAAGCTGGCAAACCGCGTTGGGATTGGCAGCCGGCCCAAGAAAATGTAGCACTGAAAACGGCCATGGCCGATGCCTTTGAAGCCAAGGTAGGTGATGCTTATCGCATTACTGACAAAATGGCTCGCCAAGATGCGCTGTCAGCGCTGAAAGATGAAGCGGTTGCACAGTTGGCCGCTGCTGAAGGCGAAGAAGTAGAAGGTAAGTTCAGCAAAGATGACGTGAAAGGTGCGTTTGCTGGCCTTGAAAAGCGCGTTGTACGCTCTCGTGTCGTGAAAGGCGAGCCCCGTATTGATGGACGCGACAATGCCACTGTACGTCCTCTAGCGATTGAGGTGGGTGTACTGCCTAAGACACACGGTTCGGCAGTATTTACCCGTGGTGAAACTCAGGCCATCGCCATTGCTACCTTGGGCACCCTGCGCGATTCGCAGCTGATCGAGTCCCTGGAAGGTGAGCGTAAAGACCGCTTTATGCTGCACTACAACTTCCCTCCTTACTGTGTTGGTGAAGCCGGCTTTATGGGCGGCCCGAAGCGTCGCGAAATCGGCCATGGCCGTTTAGCACGCCGTGGCGTTCAAGCAATGCTGCCGTCAGAAGACGTTTTCCCCTATACCATCCGTGTGGTATCGGAAATCACCGAATCTAACGGTTCTAGCTCCATGGCGTCAGTGTGCGGCTCCTCGCTCGCGCTGATGGATGCTGGTGTACCATTAAAAGCACCGGTGGCCGGTATTGCCATGGGCTTGGTGAAAGATGAAGACGGCTATGCGGTATTGACCGATATCCTGGGTGACGAAGATCATCTGGGCGATATGGACTTCAAAGTTGCCGGTTCTGAAGAGGGCGTTACTGCTCTGCAGATGGACATTAAGATTGAAGGCATCAATGAAGAGATCATGGAGAAAGCGCTGCAGCAGGCCCATGATGCTCGCCTCAGTATCCTCGCTCAGATGAACGACGTGATCAGCCAAAGTCGTACGGATGTGTCGGAAAATGCTCCGTCCATGGCGACGATTAAAATCGATCCGGACAAGATCCGTGATGTGATTGGTAAAGGCGGCGCGACGATCCGTAAAATTTGCGAAGATACCGGCGCCTCTATTGATCTGGATGATGATGGCACCGTGCGCATCTACGCCGAAGATAAAGCCGCAGCCAAAAAAGCCATTGATACCGTGCTGGCAATTACCGCAGAGGCGGAAATTGGTAAGCTTTATAACGGTAAAGTAGTTCGCATTGCGGACTTTGGCGCTTTCGTTAATATCATGCCGGGTACTGACGGCTTGGTTCACATATCGCAAATTGTTGCCGAGCGCGTTAACAACGTGCGCGACTTCTTAAATGAAGGCGATGATGTGATTGTGAAAGTATTGGATATCGACAACCGCAATCGTGTGAAACTCTCAATCAAAGAGATCACCGAGGAAGAGAAAGCAGCTTTTGCCGCTGCCGAGGCGGACGTCGCTAACTAAAGCGATGTAGACGTAACGGCCGCCCCCGCAGCTTTCAGTTGCGGGGGCGGTGTCGTTTTATAGGCAGTATAGGAAAAGAGAAGAGAACATGGAGAAGGAGCAAGCGCCGCGTTGGTGGGCGGTAGTGGCCGTGATGATCGGTATTTTTTTATTGGTGACAGCTGAGCAGCTGCCTATAGGGTTATTGTCCCAGGTGGCGTCGTCAATGGGTGTCACGCCAGGTATGGCGGGCCTTATGGTGACCGTGCCGGGAGTGGTTGCTGCTTTCTCTGCGCCGCTGTTGCCGGTCGCGGTAGGCCGTTTAGATAGACGTGTCATGCTCACGGTGATGATGATTGTGATGGTGATTGGCAGCGCGCTTTCAGCAGTGGCCAGCAACTTTGGGTTACTTCTGGCAGCCCGTGTGTTGGTGGGCATTAGTATCGGCGGGTTTTGGGCCATTGCGGGCAGTATTGCCCCAAGGCTGGTGCCCAGCGATCAGGTTGCCAAGGCCATGACGATTATTTTCGGTGGTGTGGCCGCTGCGTCAGTATTGGGGGTGCCGTTAGGTACGCTGCTTGGGGACCTGAGCAACTGGCGGGTGGCGTTTGGCGCGCTAGGCGGGCTGAGTCTTTTAACCGCCATTGCACTATGGTGTTGGCTACCGCCACTGCCGCCAAGAGAGCCGGTACGATTGCGTATGTTAGCGCAGCAGTTTAGCAATCGTGGTGTGCGTGTCGCGGTGTTAACCACCGGCTTTGTCGTTATTGGGCACTTTGCTGCTTATACCTTTATTAGCCCTATTCTGCAGGAGATTAGTGGCGTAGCTCAGCGCCATGTTGGCAGTTTGCTGTTGCTATATGGGGCGGCAGGGATTTTGGGTAATATCGCGGCAGGTATCTTTGCTGGGCGTCACCCGTATCGGGCGGTGCTGGCCATTCCTAGCCTGTTACTGTTAGTGGTGGCTGTTTTCCCGCTGCTGGGTGTTCAGCCTATCAGCGGCGTCCTGCTGCTAATGGTATGGGGAGCTGTTTTTGGCAGCGTGTCAGTGAGTATTCAAACCTGGATTATACGTACGGCACCTAATACCGAGGCAGCCACCGCGCTGATGGCCTTTACCTTTAATATGTCGATTGGTTTAGGGGCCATGTTTGGTGGACGTATCGTCGATGGCACTAGCCTGCCTATTGCTATGTGGGCGGCATCGGGGCTATTCCTGCTGGGGGCGTTGTTGGTATGGCGAACGCCTTCAAGCATTGTGGGTGAGAAGCGTCGCTAGGACGTTGCAACATAAACCGTAAAAAATGCCCCCGCTCTTAGTAGCGGGGGCATGGCGTTTAAGCGCACTAAACGTAGGGCTTAGGGACGTTCAATCGCCAGTGCAACACCTTGACCGCCGCCGATACACAGGGTGGCCAGGCCTTTCTTAGCATCACGCGCAATCATTTCATGCAGTAGGCTGACCAAGATGCGGCAGCCAGAAGCACCGATCGGGTGGCCTAGTGCAATAGCACCGCCATTCACATTCACTTTGCTGACATCCCAGCCCAACTCTTTGTTGACTGAAAGCGCCTGAGCAGCGAATGCTTCGTTAGCTTCTACTAGGTCCAGGTCGTCCAGGCTCCAGCCCGCTTTTTCGAGGCAGCGGCGGGTGGCTGGGGCTGGGCCAATGCCCATAATTGCCGGGTCAACGCCAGCGTTAGAGTAAGCGGCAATACGTGCCAGTGGCTCTAAGCCAAGTTCTTTGGCTTTTTCTGCTGAGCAAAGCATCACCACGGCAGCGCCATCGTTTAAGGATGAGGCGTTACCGGCGGTAACGGTGCCGTCTTTCTTGAACGCGGGGCGCATTCCACCTAGCTTCTCAGCGGTAACTTCCCGCGGGTTCTCATCCGTATCAAACACCACTGGATCGCCTTTGCGCTGCGGGATTTCCACAGGAACGATCTGGCCTTTGAATTTACCATCTCTGATAGCTTGCGCAGCTTTTTGTTGCGAGGCCGCCGCGAACTCGTCCATCGCTTCGCGAGTGATACTGTATTTATCCGCCAGGTTTTCCGCGGTAATACCCATGTGATAGTTGTTGAATGCATCCCACAGGCCGTCGTGAACCATGGAATCAATCGCTTTCCAGTCGCCCATGCGCTGACCGTTACGCGAGTTAGGCAGGATATGCGGGGACGCAGACATGTTTTCCTGTCCACCTGCCAGAATAACGCTGGCGTCACCGCAACGGATGGCTTGGGTAGCCAAGTGCAGGGCCTTGAGGCCTGAGCCACATACCTTGTTGATCGTCATGGCTGGAACGGCATCAGGCAGACCAGCTTTGATAGCCGCCTGGCGCGCAGGGTTTTGGCCTACGCCAGCGGTCAGCACTTGGCCTAGCAACACTTCATCAATTTGCTCTGGGGCAACGCCGGTAGCGGCGAGAATGTCTTTAATAACCAATGCACCTAAATCGCTAGCAGGAATGCCAGCGAGTGATCCACCAAAGCTTCCTACGGCGGTGCGGCGAGCGGCGACAATAACCACGTCTTGCATATGATGACTCCTTGGGTAAGTAACGCAACGTTCCGAGTGAGGACAGAGGCTTCAGGGGAAGCGGACTCTCCATTGTTGTTAGCATGTTGTGTCGAACTTATCTATCAGCATAGGGGAAGGTTGTGCATTGCGGCAATACGCTTTTTTAGGCAAATAAAAACGGGCCGTAAAACGGCCCGTTAAATAGCTGCTTACTCAACTGCTTGGCTTACGCTAATTGAACAGGAATCGCATTACTGGTGTGGCTAACGTGATTGCCTTCTTGCAGATAGACAAGCGCTGGCTGATGCTTTTCAAGTTCTGCTTCAGAGTAGTGAGCGTAACTACAAATAATGATCCGGTGTTCCGGTGAGGCTAAATGCGCGGCTGCACCATTGATGGAAATTAGCCGAGAGCCTTCTTCTCCACGAATCGCGTAGGTAGTGAAGCGCTCGCCGTTTTCCACGTTATAGATCTGGATTTGCTCGTTTTCGCGAATACCGGCCATATCCAGCAATTCCCCGTCGATAGCACAGGAACCTTCGTAATTGAGTACCGCGTGGGTAACGCGAGCCATATGCAGCTTGGCTTTCAGCATAATCGTGTGCATAGAAACTCCTAAATAGCGAAACTAGCTTACGCGCTAGTGTCAGTGGCAGCGTCTGGGAGCTGCACGCTGATGTTGTCAATAAGTCGAGCGGGGCCTAGCTTAGCCGCCGCTAGTAGCACGGCACTGCGTGTCGAGCTGCCCACAGGAGCAAGCGTTGCGTCACGTAGCTCAAGGTAATCAGGCCTAAAGCCAGCATCATACAGTGCCGTTTTACCCTGTTGTAGTACCTCTTCGGCGGGGGTGCCGCGCTCTAACGCATCGCGTAGCTCGCATAAGGTGCGATATAGCATGGGGGCTTTTGCGCGCTCAGACGCACTTAAATAACCATTACGAGAGGAGAGCGCTAGGCCGTCATCGGCGCGCACAATCGGTACGCCGATAATCTCGATAGGCATGTGTAGATCACTCACCAGCTTACGAATGACCGCAAGTTGCTGGTAATCTTTTTCACCGAAGCAAGCCACATCCGGCTGCACCAGATTAAATAGCATGCTGACCACGGTAGAAACGCCATCAAAGTGCCCGGGGCGCGAGCCTCCGCACAACCCTTCGCCTACGTCGGGGACATGCACGAGGGTCTGGGCAGACAGGCCATTGGGGTAAAGCGCGCTGACGGTGGGGGCGAACAGAATATCGCAGCCAGCATCGGTCAACTGCGCTTGGTCTGCCTCGAACGTGCGTGGGTAGGCGTCCAGGTCTTCCCCGGGACCGAACTGCATGGGGTTCACGAACAGGCTTGAAATGACGACGTCAGCGTGCTGACGAGCATTGGCCACAAGCGCCAAGTGGCCTTGATGCAGGTTGCCCATGGTGGGCACTAAGGCAATGCGTTGGCCACGCTGGCGGTATTCGCGGAGCGTGCTGCGTAATTCGTTGATATCTCGTAAAGTGCGCATAAAGGGGTCGTGGTCGTTCCAGTTGGCGCTTAAAAACAGTGCTCAGCGGCTGGGAAAGTACGGGTTTTAACCGCTTCATGGTAGTGTGAAAATGCACTTTGAATGCTTTCAGCATCCGCCATGAAATTCTTGACGAAGCGCGGCGTGCGGCCATGAGTAACGCCTAGCACGTCGTGCATGACTAGAATTTGGCCATCGGTATCAGGGCCTGCGCCGATACCAATCACTGGGACGTCTAAGGCTTCAGTTACTGCTTTACCCAGGCTTGCTGGCACACACTCCAGCAAAATTACGGAAGCACCTGCCTCAACGAGCACTTTGGCATCATTGATAATTTGTTCGGCCTGGGCAGCTTCGCGGCCTTGCACTTTATAACCACCTAGCTGGTAGACCGTTTGCGGTGTTAACCCGAGGTGGGCGCATACCGGAACGCCGCGGCGGGTCATCTCACGGATACCGTCGGCCATCCATGCTTCGCCTTCGACTTTTACCAGTTCAGCGCCAGCACGCATCAATGCGGCAGAATCTTCTAGCATGCGTTCCGTGGTGGCGTTGCTCATAAACGGCAAGTCCACCATCAACAGGCTATGGCCTTTGCCACGCGCCGTGCAGCGTGTGTGGTAGCAAATATCTTCCATAGTCACAGGAAGCGTACTAGTGTGCCCTTGTAAGACCATGCCTAGGGAATCGCCGACTAGCAGAACATCAACGCCTGCAGCGCTGGCGGCATGGGCAAAAGAGGCATCGTAAGCGGTCAGGCAACTGAACGTTTCGCCGGCGCGCTTATACGCCTGCAGAGTGCTCAGGGTGACGGTTTTCATGGCGTGCTCTCGTAGTTTCTAAGTGGGCCGATGCAACGTGGGCAGCCGACCATTATTAACGTTGCATCCTTGCAAGCGTGAAGTGGCGTAACTGGCAATTGTTACCTGAATGGGGGCTTGGTGTCGAGATTTGTGTCAGACGGTAGCAGTCACGGTAGCATTTGGATTGTCTAACCGTTGTATCCCGCTTTGCTCAAGCTGCTTCAGCCACTCAGCAAGCGGCTGTTGATAAAGCACTATTGGCTCTAATTGAGTAGCAGACACCAGTTCTTCAAGAGGCGCTAATACAAAGGCGCGTTCATGCATATGGGGATGAGGAACCTGAAGCCTAGGGCGCGCGATCGTGGTTTGATCGTAAAGCAGCAGATCTAAATCCAGCGTGCGCGGCCCCCAGTGACGTAATCGCCGACGGCGGTGGCGTTGCTCTAGCCCTTGAAGCTGGTCCAGTAGTGCCAGCGGAGAAAGCGTAGTTTCAAGGGCGGCCACGGCGTTAATAAAGTCAGGCTGGTCTTGTGGCCCTATTGGCCGTGTAGCGTATAGGGACGACTGAGCCACCAACTGGCAAAGAGGCAGGGTGTCCAGTTCTCGTAAGGCTTGGCGAACCTGGCTGACAGGGTCATCCAGATTGCTACCTAGGCCAATATAAGCAAGTGACATTGTGCTCTTACTGCTCTGTTTTGCGTGGTTTGCGTCGTTTTTTACGTCGACGGTCCCCCTGGCTTGCCGGATCACTTCCCACTTTTTGCAGCAGCCGAAGTTGCTCGTGCTCATCACCTTGCTGGAAGGCATTCCACCAATCGCCTAAGCCACGCGGTATTTCACCTGCTTGTTCACGCAACAGCAGCAAATCGTAGGCGGCTCGGAAGCGTGGGTGTTCGCGGGTTTGAAATGCCCGTTTGCCACGGCGCAGAGGAAGGCGTGCCTGTAGTTCCCAAATATCGCGCATGGGCATGCCAAAGCGTTTGGGAATCGAAATATGCTGTAACTGACGAGTGACTACCTGCTGGGCAGCAGTTTGCAGCGCTGGAATTGCGGGCATGCCTTCGCGCTCAAGCTCGGCTTGACGGTGTGCCACTGGTGCCCACAAAAAGGCGGCTAGCAGGAAGGCTGGCGTCACTGGCCGTCCTTCCGCAATGCGCTTATCGGTGTTAGTGAGCGCTTGTTCAATCAGATCTTCGGCCCAAGCAGCATCCGCCATGGCTTCTTCCGCTTCGGGGAACAGCATGCCAAACAAGTTGTAATGGCTCAGTAAGCGGAAAGTAATTAAGCCGTGCCCCGACATGAATAGCTTGAGTACTTCATCAAACAAACGGGCGGGAGGAATTTGCAGTAACAGCGGCGCCAGATCGTACATCGGCTCTTCAGTGGCTGGCTCGATGGTGAAATCGAGCTTGGCCGCAAAGCGCACCGCACGCAGCATACGTACAGGGTCTTCCCGATAGCGGGTAACGGGGTCGCCAATCAGTCGCAGCGTACGTGACTCAATATCACGCGCGCCGTTGGCAAAGTCATGAATCGTGAAGTCAGCGATATTGTAGTAAAGCGCATTCACGGTGAAGTCGCGGCGTAGAGCGTCTTCTTCGATGTTGCCCCACACATTGTCTCGCAATAGCAGGCCATCGTCAGACTGCTGGGCGATATGATCGCCGTGCTCGTCCTGAGGCTTGCCGCGGAAAGTGGTAACTTCAATGACTTCGCGACCAAAGCGCACATGCACAATGCGAAAACGCCGACCAATCAGCCGCGAATTGCGAAACAGATCGCGCACCTGTTCCGGCGTTGCATTCGTGGCAACGTCGAAATCTTTCGGCATTTTGCCCAGCAATGCATCACGAATGCAGCCGCCAACCAGGAAGGCATCAAATCCAGCGCCATTAAGGCGATAGAGTACCTTTAACGCGGCCTCGCTGATTTGCTGACGAGAAACAGGGTGCTCGGAGCGCGGAATAATACGGGGACTGAGCGCATCGGCGGCGCTCTCTGGGGAATCGAGCAGGGATTTCAAGTGCTCTCCCGGGCTATGTAATAAACGGGTAAATCCTTTAAACATGCGGCGATATCGACTCGCAGGGTATCGAAAACAGTATCGAGAAACGTAGCGAAAAAATGACCGCAAGGTTAGCGGTAAGTTGCTGAGTGTAGCCGACCCCTTGAGGCTTGCAAAGCACTGGAGCAGGGTTTGTAAAAGACGACTGCTTTAAACGCGGAAAGGGGAGGCTACAAGAGCCTCCCCTATAAAGCAGACAATCAGCGTCCATGCTGTTGTTTTTCTTCATGATGGCACATCGCTCTGAATACGCACCGCAGTCGGTAGGCGTGAGAACCAGTCTGATTCCGACCGCCTCGTATTCAAAACAATAATCCAACCGCGAACTTTTTCTCCCGGCGTGTTGTTATTGGTTCCGGGGTGTACACACATGCTGCTGTTGTTTTTGTTTGGGAGCAGATTCTTTGTGTACGTCGCGTCCTTTTTTGGGCACTTGCTGACTGTTGTTATTGTTCGCTGCGCCTATTCTGCTTAGCGCTAGCAAGTCGTGAGACTCAAGCCTGTTGTTCTTGTTAGTACTATGATCTCTGCCTAGCCCTGTTGTTTTTGTTTTGGCTCAGGTTGGGGCGGTGTCATGTTGTTTTTGTTAGCGACGTCCGCGCTGCCCATTTTGTTCTTCTTGCCCAGTAATATTGCACTTGCTGTGCCACCCATTTTTTATTCTTTTATTTTCATGGGCTTGGAATTTATTGGCTATGCCAGGGAACTAATCGCAACGCATAGTGTTACCCGTTTTTAAGGGATTTCTGGGGCGTGTTGTGTGGGAAGGTAACAGTGGCTGATGGGAAGGTTTTGGATATTTCTTATGCAAATCAATCTATTGGACGTTAGTCGTAGAAGGCGAGGTGGTGAATGGCTAATCATAGGTATTGCCGCCACCTAATTGGGGCGGCGTGCGGTTTTTTTACGTGGGATGCCTAGGCGCTGGCGCCGCTCCCATAAATTTTTACGGCTAATTCCCAGCTTTTGGGCTAACTCGGTTTCACTCATTTGATCCTGATGTTCCAGCACAAAATGCTGAAAATAGTCCTCAAGAGAGAGGTCGTCGTCATCGCCACTTGGCGCTGATGATTCATTGGCTAATGCGGAGCTGTTACCTGCAGAAGAGTGAGGTCGGTTGGTAACAGGGCCAAGGCCTAGGTCGTCAGGGTGAATCAAATGCCCCTCGGCTAGAATTACGCCCCTCTCCAGTGCATTCTCAAGCTCGCGTACGTTACCAGGCCAAGGGTAGTCGCGTAGGTCCTGTCGGGAAGCCCGTGACAAACGAAGCCCTTGGCGATCATGACGTTTGCAGGCTTTATCTAACAGAATATCGGCTATCTTCAATACGTCTTCTTCACGGTCGCGCAGCGGTGGCAATTCAATCTGCATAACGTTGAGGCGATAGTAGAGATCTAGTCGGAATTCCCCGCTTTTAGACAGAGCGCGCAAGTCTCTGTGGGTGGCGGCGATCAGGCGCACGTCCACATGGCGTGTTTCGACGGAGCCAATTTTGCGGATTTCACCTTCCTGAAGTACGCGTAACAGCCGCGCTTGGGCATCCAGTGGTAACTCGCCGATTTCATCTAAAAACAGGGTGCCACCGTCGGCGGCTTCCACTAACCCGGTTCGGGCAGCGCTAGCGCCGGTAAACGCTCCTTTCTCATGGCCAAAAAGCTCTGACTCGATCAGCGTCTCAGGTATTGCCGCGCAGTTCACACAAATCAGCGGTGCTTTGGCGCGTTTGCTTTGCTGATGAATGGCCCGGGCAACGAGCTCTTTGCCTGTGCCGGATTCTCCTTGAATTAGCACGGTAACGTCTGCCGGGGCTGTTTTGCGAATGCGCGTGTAAACCTGCTGCATAGCCGTGCAATTGCCGATCATCGTTTGACGCCCACCTCCTTCATCGGTGATATCCGGAGGTGTGCCTTGCTGCATCGACTGCTTATGCAGAATGCGTTCGACGGTTTCTAAAAGCTCGGTGTGATCAAATGGTTTAGCAACATAGTCCACAGCCCCTTGCTTAAGCGCGTCGACTGCCGAGCGCATGCTGGCATAGCTGGTCATTATCAGTACCGGCGCGGGTGCTGCGGCCTCAATTAGGGCGGTGCCAGGATCACCTGGCAGTCGCAGGTCGCTAATGACTAGATCAAACTCGCTAGGCGCCAGCTCACGTGCTTCTTCTGCGCTGCCCGCTTCGCTGACGGTATAGCTGTGACGTTCGAGTAAACGCTTTAAAGCGCTGCGAATAATCGCTTCATCTTCAACAATCAGTATCCTGGGCATGAGGTAGGTGATCATCCTGTTGGTAAAGCGGTAGCCAAAGCGTGATGGCAGTGCCGCGAGGCTTTCCTGGAGGTGGTGACGCAACCTCTATTTTGCCTTGGTGCTCATTGATAATTTGGTAGGCCAACGAGAGCCCAAGCCCCGTTCCTTGACCCGCAGGCTTGGTCGTGGTGAAGGGCTCGAAAAGGCGATGCTTCACGCTTGGGTCAATGCCGTGGCCATCATCGGTGACTCGCCACCAAGCATGGCTTGCCTGTTTGCCTGCTTCAATATGAACCGTGCCCTGAGCGTCGCAAGCGTCTTTGGCATTGCTCAGTAAGTTGACCATGACCTGGGTTAATCGCTGAGCATCGCCACGCACCACGATGTCATCCGGACAGTCATTGGTAAAGCTTACATCCTCCCCCGAGCGCGCTAAATGGATCAAGTGCAGCGCGTCTTCGCTAACGGTAGAGAGCGAGGCGGGGGATGCCGGCAGTGGCAGGGTTTGACGGCCACCGTGGGCAAAACCGACCAGCGAGTTAACAATCTTGGTGACTCGTTGGGTTAACTGTTGAATTTGGTTAGCCGTTTCCAGTAGCGCTGGGTCATCGGTATCGTAGCGCAAGTTTTGGGCCAGTGACGAAATGCCCGTGATAGGGTTGCCTATTTCATGTGCCACGCCTGCCGCAAGTTGCCCTATGGATGCCAAGCGCGCTGCGTGGACAAGTTCCTCTTCTAGCCACTTCATTTCAGTATGGTCTTCTACCAAAATCACGCTGCCGCCACGGCTGTCGTGTCCGCTTAACACTGCTTTGTGAAGGGTGAGGAAGTAATCCTTGCCATGTAGTGACACGGCTTGTTTATACAACGGCGTATGGCTGGCGTTGAGTACGCTACCGAGTAAATTGGGCCAGGGTGGGGGCAGGCTATCTCGGCGTGAGCCAATCACGCTATCGCCGCTAATCCCGGAGAGTGATGAAAGCGCCTCATTCCACATTAACAGCTCATCATCGTCGCCTAGCACGCACAAGCCTACGGGCAAGTAGGCTAGCGTTTGCCGGTGATGGCGGCGCAAGCCATCCAGTTCCCGAGCCAGCCCAGTGAGCCTAGAGCGGTAAGCTTCAAGGCGGCTTTCAACAAAATGAATATCGTCAGTGACCGGTGCGTCGTCGTGGCGGTAGGGCAAGTAACGATCAACAATATCTCGCGCAACTGAAGGCCCCATTAAACCGGATAGGTTCGCCTGGATTCGGTCGCGCAGGCGGCGCAGTGCATAGGGGCGGCGCTCCTGAGGTGTCAGGTTTAGCGCTGCCAGTGCGCGGTCAACTTCACGGCTGGCAGCTTCATCGCCCAACGCTTGGGCAAGATAAGTAGGGAAGTCTCCCGCCGTAGCTGCTTCCAGTGGTAGGCGTTTTGAACGAATGACCGCATCTACGGAGCATGCTTCAGCCGCAGAGCGTTCGCCTTCTGAGATGCGGGTAAATAACGACACAATGAGAAGCAGTAAAATATTCACCGCTAAAGAAACAAGCGTAACGTTATACCAAATGGGCGCATCCGCAGACATCAGGGGAGTGAGGGGCAGCGAGAGTGTGGGGAGATCAAGCAAAAGCGGCAACCATAGGCCCCACAGCCAAATGATGATGCCGCTCATTAGCCCGGCGATCATGCCCTTGCGGTTCGCACCGGGCCAGTATAACAACGCCAGCATGCCAGGCAGGCACTGTGCCATGCCTACAAATGCAGCGAGCCCCAAGTTTGTTAGCGAATGGTAGCGACCGACGCTTTCAGCAAATAGCCACCCGCCCGCAATTACAGCGACGACTAAACCGCGACGTAGCCAGAGCAGCCAGCCGTATAAATCGCTACGCGCCTCCGGGGGGCGAGCCACTAGCACCACGTGGTTTAGCACCATGCCTGAAAGAGCCAGCGCGATCATCATCATGGTGCCACTGGCGGCGGCAAGGCCGCCAATGAAGGCTAGCGCTCCCACCCACCAATGTTCTGACATCAAGAAGGCGGCGTAGGCTGCGACTGGAACCGTCTCGTTTGTCGATTGTGCAGCCCACCAAATCAACGGTACTGGCAGTGCCATCAGTAGCAAAAATAGCGGTAATGTCCAACTGGCTTGGAGCAGGGTGTGGCGAGAAAGGCTTTCTGCAAAGGTAATCTGAAACAGGTGCGGCATCATGAACGCGGCCGCAAAGAACAGCAGTAGCAGCGTGCGCCATTGGGGGGCTTCAAATTGCGGCGTTGCGGCTTGGGCTGCGGCTCCAGGCCCTTCTAACCACTGCTGTAATCCGTGAGGCCCATCAAATACCCACCACAGTGCAATGGCACCTAGCCCAAGCATCGCCAGTAGTTTAATGATCGATTCAAAAGCAATCACGCTGAGTAGCGTATCGTGACGATGTCGATGGCTGTGGCGTGCGCCAAACAACACTGCACAGCCTGCGATCACACCGCAAAACAGCAGGGTGGCCGCCGCGCTATAGCGGCTGCCGGTGAGCAAGTAGACCGCATCGCTTAAGGTTTGCACCTGGATGCCCAGCAGCGGCATCACGGCTAGCAGGCTGATCAGCGTTACCAGAGTGCCTGCCCAGCGGGATCGGTAGCGAAACGCAAATAGATCCGCGAGTGAAGAGAGCTGGTAGGTACGAGTAATGCGTTGTATGGGCACAAGCAGTACGGGGGCCAGCAGAAAAGCCCCGGCTGCACCGAGGTAATATGCCAGGTAGCCAAAGCCTGCTTTCGCCGCAAGCTCCACACTGCCATAGATTGCCCACGCGCTGGCGTATACGCCCAGCGCCAGGGTGTACACAATAGGGTGGCGCGTAATGCGCACGGGCACCCAGCCACGCTCAACGGCCATGCCGCAGGCAAACAGTAAGGCAAGATAGCCTAGGCCCAGCAGTACTACTCCTAAAAGCTCAACGCTCATCTAACTTCCTTTTTTGCTCAAGCCATAGCGTTAGCGCGATCAGACCGCCCCAAATAGCAAATGGGCGATACCAGGCAACGCTTGGATCTCCCCAGCCGTCCATCAGTAACGGCGAAAGCAAATAGCCGCCAAACACCAAGAACAGCAGTATGCGATAAACGTACATATTAAAACTCTGATTGATAGCGGCGGTGGGTGGTAGCGACAAGCTTTTCAACAGACCAGTGTGCTATTGCCCAGTTTAGTTGTGTTTCGGGTGGCTCTTGAACCAACGTGTCAGGTGGGGCCTGATCGAGTAGTCGCAGTGCTTGAAACAGCTGTTGGCGAATGCCGTCGGCGTCTTCGGCTAATGCAGGGGCCAGATTTTGCTTAGAAAGCTTTTGACCCTCTTGAGTAACCACGAGCGGTAAATGTAGATAGCGGGGAGTTGATAAGCCAAGCGCTTGCTGCAACTGGCCTTGCCAGGGCGTGTTATCCAGCAGGTCATAACCGCGCACAATATCGGTAATGCCTTGATCGGCATCATCCACTACGACGGCGAGCTGATAGGCCCAAAGCTGATCTTTGCGTTTAAGCACAACATCCCCCAAAACGGCAGGGTCGAACTGTTGGAAACCAAAAAGCCGATCCTGCCAAGTAATAGGGCGCTTTGCCAGATCGCTGCGCAGCCGCCAGGCCACCGGCTTTGTGGCATCACGAACGCTCTCGCGGCACCAGCCAGGATAGATTGAAAACGCTTGCCACTGCTTTCTCGAACAGCTACATGGATAAGCCAAGCCTTGGGCAGCCAGTTGATCGAGCGCCTGCTGATAAGCCTCATCACGGTGGCATTGCCAGCGGATTTCTTCATCCCAATGAAGCCCAAAGGCGTCAAGCTGACGCAGAATTGTATCAGCAGAGCCTTCAGGGCAGCGGGGCGGGTCGATATCCTCAATGCGCACCAGCCACTGCCCGCCAACAGCGCGGGCGTCTAAATAGCTGCCTAGGGCGGCTACTAGCGAGCCAAGATGCAGTGGCCCTGACGGTGTAGGAGCGAAACGTCCTCGGTAGTGCGTGGTATGGGTCATGACAGCCCGAATCAATTGTTCAAATAGCGCCAGCGATTAACTACGATGATAAGTACAGCGATAAATAC
Source organism: Halomonas sp. 3A7M (assembly GCF_014897875.1). NCBI lineage: Bacteria > Pseudomonadati > Pseudomonadota > Gammaproteobacteria > Oceanospirillales > Halomonadaceae > Halomonas > Halomonas sp. 3A7M. The sequence goes on along the minus strand of NZ_JABUZD010000114.1, from coordinate 9,906 downwards.
AAGATGACAAACAAAAACGGGCACCTCAAGGGTGCCCGTTGGACGCTTTAGCTTGTAACAAACTAGCAGCTTGTAGCGTATGCGCGCCGATGGTTAGCCACCGAGCTGTTTCTCTTTAAGCTCTGCCAGCGTTTTACAGTCCACGCACAGCGTTGCCGTGGGGCGGGCTTCAAGGCGGCGAATGCCGATTTCAACGCCGCAGGCTTCACAAAAGCCGTAGTCGTCTTCATCGATTTTTTCGATGGTTTCGTTAATCTTTTTCAGCAACTTGCGTTCGCGATCCCGAGTACGCAGCTCCAGGCTGAAGCCCTCTTCTTGAGTAGCGCGGTCAGCGGGGTCAGCGTAGTTATTAGCGTCTTCCTGTAGGTGGCGTACGGTACGATCCACCTCTTCCATGAGATCTTGTTTCCAGTCTAGAAGGAGCTGGCGGAAGTGCGCGAGCTGCTTCTCGTTCATATACTCTTCGCCCGGTGCTGGCTCATACGGGGTGAAGGACTTGGACGCTTCCGGTTTCTTTTCCGCTACTGGCATGGGAGTGCCCCTTACGTATGTGACTGCTGATCGACCATGAGTGTGTGTCACGATCTCACGCCAAAGGGATGCTTGTTTAGCTGAAAAATGCGCGCTATGCAAGCATAATGGCGCATTTTCGACCATGGTCTTGCCTCTTCAACGACCTGCGTCATGATTTCTCTACCATTTAGTGAAGGAACCGTTATGGCTTGGAATTCACGTGTAAATCACGTTGCACCTTTTCGCGTGATGCATCTATTGGAAATGGCCCAGGCTCGAGAGGCCGAAGGCCACGATGTGATTCACCTAGAGGTCGGCGAACCTGATTTCGCGACGCCGGCACCGATTGTAGCAGCAGGCCAGCAAGCGTTGGCAACAGGCAAAACGCGCTATACACCTGCGGCAGGCCTAGCGTCGCTGCGGGAGGCGATTTCAAGACATTACGCCGAGCATTTTAACGCCACCGTTGACCCCTCACGTATTTTGGTAACGCCAGGGGCCTCTGGAGCGCTGCTGCTGGCTAGCCAATTACTGGTCGAAGAAGGCGACCGTGTTTTGATGGCCGATCCCAACTATCCGTGTAATCGTCACTTTATGGCCCTAGCTGGCGCAGACATTGATGCCATTCCCGTAGGGCGCCAAAGCGGTTGGCAGTTAACGGCGCCGTTAATTGAACAGCACTGGCAAGCTAAAACGAGTTTAGCCATGCTGGCTTCCCCGTCTAACCCTACGGGACATACGTTAGGCGCTGAGGCGCTAAACGCGGTCATCAACACGGTAGCTGCGAAAGGCGGTGACGTGATTGTCGATGAGATTTACCAAGGCTTGAATTATGACGATGCACCACTATCGGCGACATCGCTTTCCGATCAAGCCTTCGTGGTGAACAGTTTCTCTAAATATTTCGGCATGACAGGCTGGCGCTTGGGCTGGTTGGTGGCGCCTGAACATGCCGTCGAGCCGCTTACTAGGCTGGCGCAAAACGTCTTCCTTGCCGCGCCTACGCCTTCCCAGCATGCGGCGTTGGCCGCTTTCACTCCAGAGTGTCGAGATATTTTGGAAGCGCGTAGATCGACGCTCAAGCAGCGACGCCAAGTGTTGTTGGATGGGCTAGCGCAGTTGGGGCTTGCCCCGGACCTGCCACCTCAAGGGGCTTTTTATCTGTGGTTGGATATTTCCCATTACAGCCGAGATAGCCAGGCATTCTGTGAGCGGTTGCTGGTCGAGGAGAACGTGGCAATTACTCCGGGCATTGATTTTGCGCTGGAGGGCGGCGAACACCATGTGCGCATTGCCTTTACTAACAGCGTTGAACGGTTGCAGGAGGCCGTAGAGCGCATTGGCCGTTTCGTGAGTCGACTATGACGACCTATCCTGAGTTGGTATCTGGGGTGTTGCTGCGTCGTTATAAACGCTTTTTAGCCGATGTAAGGCTGGAGGGTGGCGAGGAAGTCGTCGCCCATTGCCCCAACACGGGCTCAATGAAGGCGGTGAATGTGCCCGGTTGTCGAGTGTGGCTGTCACGGAGTGATAATCCCAAGCGCAAGCTGGCCTGGACCTGGGAATGGATTGAGTTGCCACAGTCAGAGGGTGCCTTGGCGCTGGCTTCTGTCCACACTGGCCGCGCCAACCGCATCGTGGAGGAGGCCATTTTAGCCGGTGATATTGCGCCATTGGCAGGCTATCAAACGCTCAAGCGGGAAGTGAAGATCAGTGACGCAAGGCTCGATTTCCGGCTGAGTGATCCTGATAAGGGCGAGGTTTTTATTGAAGTTAAGCAGGTCACCCTTAAAGAAGCCGATGGACATGGTTATTTTCCTGATTCGGTCAGCGTGAGGGGCACCAAGCATTTGCATACATTAACCGCGCTGGCCGAGCTGGGCGAAAGGGCCGTGCTGCTGTTTTGTGTCGCCCATGAAGGTATTCACGATGTAGCCCCAGCGGCCCATATCGATCCCATCTATGCGGCGGCGCTAGCCGCAGCAGTAGATGCTGGGGTTGAGGTGTTGGCTTACGGTATTACGCTAGATTGGCAGGCAGGAGCGCCGGTAGCGGTGCGATTAGCACGACCGCTACCGGTGCGAATTTAACGCTCGATATAAAAACGCTGAATAAAACTGACCCGCTCGGGACTGGCATTGCGGTCGTAGCGAACGTCCAAGTTAAAACGTGTGGGCTCGTCGTGGCGCAGGGCGAAGGTGGCCAAGTGATAAGTGGCATCACCATCGTGCACAGTACGAAAGCTTAGCGACTCTTGGGCGTCGGTGAGGCCTGTCACGTGGCCTTGTACGCTAGCGTTAACGGCACGGGTGCTGCCGTCCTCTTGGCGTTCGCGTACGCTTACATTAACCAATCCGAGACCTGCACTGCGCTGAATTCCGTGCGCTTGGGCAACTTCAGGGGTGAGGAAGCTGGTGGCCACAGCACTGTAATGGATCTCATAGTCGCCTATCCGTACCAGCTGCTCAGCTACCGCTTGTGTGGCGAGGAGCAGTGAGCAAAGCAGCGTAGTAAGCAGGGTTGTTCTGCGTAACGCTCGATAAACCATGGCAGGTCTCCTCTTATGGGTCGATATGGCGAGTTAACGTAAAATAAATTAGCGACGGCGCACTCTAAAAATAGCAATTTCACCGAACAAGTTGGGCCACCACTTGGATGTCCAGTGCCCTTTGTGATCGCCAACCCCTACCGCGCGATCCACAATTACCAACCCTTTTTCACGGCACAAATGCTCGAAGTCGTTAAAGGTAGAAAGGTGGATGTTGGGTGTGTCATACCAGGCATGGGGTAGCGATTTAGAGACCGGCATATAGCCACGTAGGCCAAGATGAATTCGGTGACGCCAATAAGCAAAATTAGGAAAGGTGATAATGCCTTCCTCGGCGACACGTAACATTTCATCAAGCATTTTATCCGGGCGACGTAGTGCCTGAAGCGCTTGGGTCATAATGACTTGATCATAGCTGTTGTCGCAGAAACTACCCAGGCCATCATCCAGGTTATGCTCAATAACGTTCACGCCCCTGGCGACACACTGGGTAATACCGTCGGGGTCGATCTCTAAACCGTAGCCGGTAACATTTTTCTCCTGTGCTAAGCGCTCAAGCAGAGCACCATCACCGCAGGCTAAATCCAGCACGTGAGCCCCTTGGGGCACCCAGTCGTAAATCAGTTCAAGATCCGCACGCATTACAGGGTCTCCTCCCTGGCTGTTTCTTCGATATTCAGCTCTCGGGCGATGCGAGTCATAAATGCGCTGAACAGAGCGTGGTAACGTGGCTCGGGCAGTAAGAAGGCATCATGCCCGTGAGGAGAGTCGATATTGGCATAGCTAACCGATTTGCCAGCGCGGGTGAGCGCGTCGACGAGTTCTCGAGAGCGAGAAGGTGGGAAACGCCAGTCAGTGGTAAAACTAACAACCAGAAAAGGGCACTTTGCTGGTGCTAGTGCGCTGGCTAGGTCGCCTGCTTGAGTGGCTGCGGGATCGAAGTAGTCAAGGGCCTTGGTCATTAACAGGTAGGTGTTAGCGTCAAAGGCGGTGGAGAAGGTATCGCCCTGATAGCGCAGATAAGACTCAACCTGGAACTCGACATCAAACCCAAAGTTCAAATCGTTGCTGCGCAAATCGCGGCCAAACTTACTGCCCATTGCATCTTCGGAGAGGTAGGTGATGTGGCCCACCATGCGTGCCAGTTTCAAACCACGCTTGGGGACCGTGTCGTGCTCTGCATACCAACCGTCGAAGAATTCAGGGTCAGAGCGAATCGCCTGACGAGCCACTTCGTTAAAGGCAATATTCTGGGCGGAAAGCCGGGGGGTGGCGGCAATCACTACCGCATTGGCGACACGTTCAGGGTAAGTCATTGTCCACTGAAGCACCTGCATACCACCCAGGCTACCGCCCACTGCTGCGGCCCAGCGCTCAATGCCTAGTTGATCGGCTAGGCGCGCTTGGCTGGCTACCCAGTCACTGACAGTGACCATGGGGAAATCAGGCCCCCACTGGCGGCCGGTTTCAGGGTTGTGGCTAACAGGGCCTGTGCTGCCATGGCAGCCGCCCAGATTGTTTAGCGATACCACAAAAAAACGGTTGGTATCGATAGATTTTCCGGGGCCGATATGAGCATCCCACCAGCCAGGTTTGCGGTCTTCGTCACCGTGATAGCCCGCTGCGTGGTGGTGTCCCGATAACGCATGGCAGATCAACACAGCGTTACTACGCTCAGCGTTTAACGTGCCGTAGGTTTCGTAGATAAGCTCGTACTCAGGCAGCACCTTGCCACAAGCAAGCGGCAGCGGCGTATCAAATTTCGCTACATGGGGGGTGACGAGGCCAACGGAGTCCGCCGGCCGGTCAACGAAAGTGAGAGTGTCTGAATCAGGCATCGAAAGCGCTAGTCCTGCAAAAAATAAATCCTGCTAAAAAGAGGCCCTGGGGAATATTGCGCGGTTACAGCCCAACCAGTGCGCCAGAGATACCCGCAGCGCGGATCAAAGCCCCCACTACTAAGCCATCCACCAAATTAATCGCAATAAACACCACGATGGGTGATAAATCGATCATGCCGAGTGGCGGAATGACTTTCCGAACAGGCGCCATAATGGGCTCGACTAGCTGCATGACCAGCAAAGCACCTGGGTGGCTAGCATTCGGGGCGACCCAGCTCAGAATAATCATCACAATCATGGCAAAGAAATAGATCTTTAATATGGCGTTAGCCAGTGCCGCAATGCCCGCAATCAGTAGTCCTGGAATGGGCGGCATGCCAACGCCAATCACCATGAAAATTGCCAGCATGCTAACCACTTTCAGCACAAAACCCGCGGCCAGCGTGGCAAGGTCAAAGCGCCCAGCGACGGGACCTAAGAAGCCCTGAAATAGCCCTACAACAGGCTGGGTAATTTTAACCACTGATTGGCTAAGCGGGTTGTAATAATCTGCCCGCGATGCCTGCAGCAAAAAGCGCAGCATCAGTAAGAATAAATAAATATTGATTAACGAGTTAACAAGCATTAACCCGGCACTGCCCACTTGACTACCCATTGCGGCCTCTCCGTTGCAAAGTTACGTATTTAGTTGGCGCTAAGTTCCTTGGACATTGCTTCTGCGCGCTGGGCACAGGCCTGCATGGCGTCGGCGATGGTGGCGCGTAGTTGCGCATCTTCCATGTGCTGAATCGCGCGTTCTGTTGTGCCGCCTGGTGACATAACATTTTGTTTAAGTGTGGCCGGGTCTTTGTCACTGCGCTGGGCCATAGTGGCGGCACCTAGCGCCGTTTGAATGGCCAAGCGTCGCGCCGTGGCGGCAGGCAAGCCTAGTTTGACAGCGGCTTCTTCCATCGCCTCAAACATTAGAAAGAAGTAAGCTGGCGCACTGCCTGATACCGCAGTTACCGCATCAAGCAGGCCCTCTTCTTCAACCCACTCCACAATGCCAACCGCTTCCATAAGCTGTGTTGCTAGCGTGCGTTGCTCCTCGCTCACCGCGCTATTGGCATATAAGCCGCTGGCACCGATACCAACCAATGCAGGCGTGTTGGGCATGCAACGAACTAACGCATTATTACCGCCTAGCCATTGATCAATGGTGGCTGCATCGAGACCTGCCGCGATCGAAATAATCAGCGGTGATTGCTGTTGTACGTTATCCCGCATCGCTTCGCATACGCTGCGCATAATCTGGGGTTTTACCGCGAGTACGACCACGTCGGCGTCTTCGACGGCGGCGTTATTATCGGTGTTTGTGTTAATTCCTAAACGTGCTGCTAAAGGCGTTAACTCGCTTTCATTAGGTGCGGTGGCCGTGATGTCGCTAGGAGACACGCCACTATCGATGAGGCCGCCGATAATGGCGCTGGCCATATTGCCTGCGCCAATGAAGGTAATCTTGCTCGCCATGTGGGTATCCTTATTGGGTAAAAAAGCTGCATCGGGCAGCATGGGCTGTCAGTCGTCTTTACGCTCTTCAATTAGCAGTGTTACTGAGTCGCGTGTTGAGTGGTGCGTGCGCCAAAAATCGCCGTTCCTAAACGTACCAGCGTTGCGCCCTCTAAAACAGCGGCTTCTAAATCGTCGCTCATCCCCATCGATAGCGTATCCAGAGGGGCATCCGGGAGCGCTGTCTGAAGGGTTTCCAAAAGTTGTCGCAAGGCCGCAAGCGGCGCCCGCTGTTCTGCAAGGCTGTTGGCCGGGGCCGGAATCGCCATGAGTCCACGTAGACACAGCCGTGGCAGGGCGGCCACTTCTTTCGCTAGTGCCATTACCTCATCGGGCATGACGCCCGACTTTGAAGCCTCGCGGCTAATATTGACCTGCAAACAAATGTTGAGTGGCGGTAAGTGTTCCGGGCGTTGTTCGCTAAGCCGTTTGGCAATTTTTAAGCGGTCAACGCTATGTACCCAAGCGAAGCTTTCTGCCACTGCGCGGGTTTTGTTGGACTGTAGTGGGCCAATAAAATGCCACACAATACCGTCTAAGTCGGCCAGTTCGACTTGTTTTTCCAGGGCTTCTTGCAGATAGTTTTCGCCGAATTCACGCTGACCATGCTGCCAGGCTTGGCGAATCATGGAAGCGGGCTTTGTTTTACTAACGGCTAGCAGCGTTGCGCTATCGAGTGGGCGTTCAGCCTTTTTTAATGCGTTACTCAGGCGTTCGTGGGCCTGGGCGAGTGACTCGGGAAGCGCGATGTCTGTCATACTCAAGCACCTTACCACTGCTGGGAAAAGAGAGGTGGATATTACCGAACTGCTGGTGTTCTCGGCAAAGCAGAATGCATCTAATCAGCACCTTTCTGCTGGGCTTCCACCTATGATACGTGCTGATGGTGTTAGCCGTTGACTTAATCTACCCGCCATGGGGAGCGTTGGTGTCAATCAGCAGGCGTAAATGCCACCCAGAACTCTCGGGCCACTGGCGCCAGTGACAGAAGGTAAGTTGCCGGGCAGATCGTGTAAACGTTGATGGGCAAGCCAGGCAAAAGCGCCTGCTTCAATCCAGTCTTCGGGCCAGCCTAAGTCGGCGGGAGACTTAAACGTCGCATGGGGCAAATGCGCCGCTAGCCTCGCCATTAAATAGCTGTTATGTGCACCGCCGCCGCAAGCAATTAAGGTCATGCTATCGTGGGTCGCGGGCAATTGTTGAATACCCTGGGCAACGCTTATCGCGGTCAGTTCCGCTAACGTAGTTTGCACATCGCAAGCAGTTTCATTGCCCGTTAGCTTGTTTTCTAACCAGGCCAAGTGGAATAGTTCGCGCCCGGTGCTGCGCGGCGGCGGTTGATGAAAAAAAGGCTCGCTAAGCAGGCGTTTTAGTAGCGCTTGATCGACCTGTCCGCGAGAGGCCCAGGTGCCATTTTGGTCAAAGCGTCCGTCGTGATGTTTTGAGAACCAAGCATCTAACAGCACATTAGCGGGTCCTGTATCAAAGCCAATGGCAGGAATGCTGGTATCGCTGGGTAGCCACGTCAGATTCGCAAAGCCTCCTAGGTTTAAAACAAGCTGCTCGCTTGTCTGGCGACCAAAAAGGGCTTGATGAAATGCTGGTGCCAGCGGCGCTGCTTGACCACCAGCGGCTAAGTCTCGTCGGCGAAAATCAGCCACCACCGTGCAGCCGGTTAATTCGGCCAACAGGCTGGGATTGTCCAGCTGTAGTGTATAGGCAGGGCCGCCGTGGTGGCCGCTGGGAGCATGCTCGATTGTTTGTCCATGGCTACCAATAGCACTAATTTGCGCTGCTGAGACCTGTTGCTGAGCCAGCAGTGCTTTCACAGCGTTTGCCTGTAGCTGGCAAAATTCGGTTTCGGCCGCTGCCAGCTCAGCAAAGCTCACTTGCTCGGCATGACACAAGTTCAGCAGTAGGTTATGAAGCGACTGAGGCATGGGCGACGCATGCGTAGCAATGAGCTCCGGTGGCGAGTGCGGCGTTATAGCGACCAACGCCGCATCAATGCCGTCCAGGCTGGTGCCCGACATTAAGCCAACATAGTACGACGGTAAGGTAGGGTGGGGCGTTTTCATAAAGCGGCTCATCCAAAACGTAGTGAAGGCTCAACCAAGGCGATAGGGCATGGTAACATCGCCGGTTATTCGATATCTGACGCCTATATGGCACATATTACATGGAGAGAGAGGCAATGAGTGAGGTGGATCAGGCGTTAGCGCTACTGTCGCGAGGCACGCATGAAATCCTGGTAGAGGATGAGCTGAAGAAAAAGCTGGCGTCTGGCCGTAAGCTGCGTATTAAAGCAGGGTTTGATCCGACAGCACCTGATTTGCACCTTGGGCATAGTGTGCTGCTGACGAAAATGCGCCAGTTCCAGGATCTCGGGCACACCGTTATTTTCTTGATCGGGGATTTCACTGGTCGTATCGGTGACCCCACTGGCAAAAACGTTACTCGTAAACCGCTCACCGAGGCCGACGTAAAAGCCAACGCTGAAACCTATAAAGAGCAGGTGTTTAAAATCCTCGATCCCGAAAAGACCGAGGTGCGCTTTAACGCCGAATGGTTTGGTGAATTAAGCGCCGCTAAAATGATTGAGTTGGCAGCGCAAAGCACGGTCGCGCGGATGCTTGAGCGTGATGACTTTGAAAAGCGTTATAAAGCTAACCAATCTATCGCGATCCACGAGTTTCTCTACCCGCTCGTCCAAGGCTACGACTCAGTCGCGCTTGAGGCGGATGTTGAGTTAGGTGGGACCGATCAGAAATTTAACCTGTTGATGGGCCGAGAAATTCAAAAGCACTTCGGCCAAGAGCCTCAGGTCGTGATCACCATGCCGCTGCTCGAAGGCCTGGACGGCGTGCAGAAAATGTCCAAGTCGTTGGGCAACTATGTTGGTGTCGATGAAGCGCCGGGCTCTATGTTCAATAAGCTAGTGTCTATGCCCGATAGCTTAATGTGGCGTTACTTTGAGCTGCTCTCTTTGAAATCCAACGAAGAGATCGATGCGCTCAAGCAGAGCGTTGAGGCGGGGGCTAATCCGCGTGACGTGAAAATGGAGCTAGCCCGTGAGCTTATTGCCCGTTACCACGGCGATGAAGCTGCCGCCAATGCACACAAGTCGGCGGGTAATCAGCTAGCGGAAGGTGAGTTGCCGGAAGACCTACCTGAAGTAGAAGTAGATTTCGAAGGTAATGAGCAGGCGCCTATCGCGGCAGTACTCAATCGCTCTGGTCTCACCAAGAACAGTGCGCAAGCCAAAGACATGTTGAAAAACGGTAGTGTGAAAGTCGATGGGGATGTTGTTGCCCAAGACACGATGTTAGCTACGGGTAGCGCCTACGTTATCCAGGCAGGTAAGAAACGTTATGCTCGTGTGACGCTTACCTAACGTTTTCGATAACTTTCTCAAAAAACCACTTGCCAAGACGGCAGCGAATCCGTAAAGTACGC
>NZ_JABUZD010000112.1:0-991 GCF_014897875.1 Halomonas sp. 3A7M | reverse complement strand
CACCACCTCGTCGGCATCGCCGTATAACGGCCAGAACCAGCCGGATTTCAACTTGCCTTTTTGCGGGCCCGCCCGACCCTGGTGACCGGCCTTGATCGGCGTTTCATCCATGGCCAGCACCCGACTGCGCAGCACGTTGTCGGTCTGGGCATCCACAATGGGCCGAAGCAGGTCGATCACGCGCTTGACCAGATTGGTCAGGGTGCTGCGGCTGATTGTGATACCGGCTTGCTGGATGCGCTGGTGCTGACGGTACAGCGGCAGGTGGAACTGGAACTTGTCCACCAGCAACCCGGCCAGCAGACTGACATCGGCCAGGCTGTTGTCCAGCACGTTGAACGGGGCCGGCGTGGTGATGGGCTTGTCACTCCCCTTGCGCCGGAACACCGGGCGCTCCACCTTCAGCACCACGTAACTGGAGGCCCGCTGGGCCAGCCGGTAGGTGGTCTTACTGCCGATTACTTCGTACTGATCGGCCTCCGGCCCTGTCAGCTCTGGCGGCAGATACTCTATGACTTCCACCGGCACATCAGAGGTAAAGCGCAGACCGGTGTCGTTCAGGCAGCCATCGTCGCGCTGCTTCTTGCCGGTGCCACGCTGATAGGCCTTGATGGGGCGTTCTTCTTCGTCAGCAGGCGGCGCCGGTAGCGGCGCTTCCTCTGGCTGGAACAAGCTGTCCTGCCCGGGAAGATCGAACACCTGCTTCTCGGATTTGGGACCGAACAGCTGCTTTTTGAACCAGTCCAGTTGATGCGTCAGCTGACGAATCGCTTCTGCCTGGGCTCCCAACTGCTCCCGCAACACGGCATTCTCCTCGGCCAGAGCCGAGTAGGAAGGTGCATTGGAAGAAGGAGCGGAAGCGGTTGAATTCATGGCCGATATTATATCGAAAGTCGGCCTTCTATACCCCTCGAAAACGCTTGAACTGGCGATATTTCTGCACCTCGATGCCATCGATCAGCAGTTGCAGATCCGTCAGGGTCAGGGCTCG
>NZ_JABUZD010000113.1:0-51231 GCF_014897875.1 Halomonas sp. 3A7M | reverse complement strand
TGACATCGTGGAGGTCGGCGGTTCAAATCCGCCTGGTCCTACCAAATACTTAAAAGCCCCATGCTTCTTAGCATGGGGCTTTTTTTATGGCTAATCGATAAAGCTAGTCGATAAAAAAGCTAGTCGATAAAGAGGGGGAGGTCAGTCTGGCGAATAAACGTAGCCACCAGTGCCTCAATACCCGCCTGGTCTTCTTGACTAAAGCGTGCGTGCTGGGGGCTGTCTAGGTCGAGCACTCCCCAGAGATAGCTGTCGATCACGATGGGAACAACGAGCTCTGAGCGAGAGTCAGCATCGCAGGCGATGTGATCGGCGATAGAGTGAACGTCATCAACCCGTTGGGTAGCTTGTTGGCGGGCGGCAGCCCCGCAAACGCCTTTGCTGAAGGGGATTGGATGGCAGGCAGGTTTGCCCTGAAATGGGCCAAGGCTGAGTTGGTTGGGCTGGCGCTGCAAATAGAACCCCACCCAGTTGATGTCGCTCAGGGCATGTTGAATAAAGGCACAGGTTTGTGCGCTGTTGGTTAGCCAGTCGCGTGTGTCTAGCAGAGCTTCAAGCTGCCGATTAAGCAACGCATAATCAACACTATGCATACGAATTCCTTATAGGATTAAACACATCAGGCCAGCCCTAAGGCTGGCCTGATTACATCGATAGAGAAAACCGTGCTGTTTATTCGATCCAGCCGGGTACAGCTGCGCCCTTAAACAGTTCTTCTGCTTTTTCGATGACCTCGTCGCGCTGATAAGCGTCAACAAGTTGACGGATTTCTTCACGATCTTCGTCTCCGCCCCGTACCGCAATCAAGTTAACGTAGGGAGATTCAGGACCTTCCTTGATTATCGCGTCACTCAGGCTCAAGCCAGCCGGTTGGGCGAACGTATTGTTAATGAACGCCATGTCGACGTCTGGTAGTACACGGGGTAGTTGTGCCGCTTCAATTTCGCGGAAACGGAAGTTGCGTGGATTTTCAGCGATGTCGATGGGGGTAGCTTCCAGGTTGCTCGGATCATTAAGTGTGATCAGGCCCTGGTTGTGCATCAGAATGAGTGCACGCCCTTCATTAGATGGGTCGTTGGGCAGCGCGATTTGAGCGCCATCGGGCAGCGCTTCGATGCTGTCGTATTTCTCAGAGTATGCGCCGATCGGGTAAACAAAAGTGTAGCCCGCAATGGCAAGATCATATCCACGGTCATTGACCATCGCCTGTAGGTACGGTTCGTGCTGATAAGCGTTCGCGTCTAAACTGCCATCGGCGAGGGCGGCATTCGGCGTGACGTAGTCGGTGAATTCAATGATCTCGACGTTTAGGTCATACTCTTCTTTGGCAATTCGAGCCGCCACTTCCATGACTTCGGTTTCTGGGCCTGCCACAGTGCCCATTTTGATGGTGCGTGTTTCTGCGTTGGCAACGTTAACTGCAAGGGCTATGGCGGTCAGGCTGCCGATAAGTAGTTTTTGCATGGTGTCACTCCTGTGGCTCAGTAAAGGTTGGATGTGATTATGCGGCAATAAGAAATAAAATTCTAATGCGTTTTGGTTATATTCGACTATGCCGATAAAAGATGCAGACTATCGTCACTTGCGATCGCTTTTGCGCACCAAATAGTCGCCCAGGCTTTGGAAGCCTTGAACCATCACCACCAGTATAACGACGGTAATTAACATAATGGTGGGGTTGAAGCGGTTGTAGCCATAGCGAATGCCTAAATCGCCCAGGCCACCGCCACCTACGGCGCCCGCCATGGCAGAGTAACTGACCAGTGTCACTAACGTAATCGTTAGCCCCGTGATAATGCCGCCCCTTGCCTCAGGGATCAGTACCTTGGTAATGATCTGCCAAGGCGTTGCGCCCATTGATTGAGCAGATTCAATAAGCCCCGGCGATATCTCGTTAAGCGCCCCTTCGATTAGCCGAGCTACAAATGGAATAGCCGCAATAGTTAACGGCACTGAGGCGGCATTAATACCAATAGAGGTGCCGACCAGCATGCGGGTGAACGGGATGATCGCCACCATCAAAATGATGAACGGAATTGAGCGGCCAACATTGGTAACAATGCCTAGCACTTGATTGAGTGCTGGCATCGCTAATATCTGGCGAGGGCGAGTCACGTAGAGCATGACGCCAAGCGGCAAGCCGAGCAGGGTGGCGATCACGCCTGAAATAGCCACCATGTAGAGCGTATCCAGCGTGGCTTGTAAAATAAGATCAAACATTGCGCTGGACATGACCAAGTACCTCTACCTGTAGTTGATGTGCTTCTAAATAAGCCATTGCTTCCTGAGTTTGAGCGGGGCTGCCGAGCAGCTCTGCAATCATCAGCCCTAAGGTGCGGTCTTGAATGGACTCGACCTTTGCCTGGAGGATGCTGACATCAACGCTGCACTCCCGCGCTAAGCGTGAAATAAGCGGCGTCGAAACAGCATCACCCGAAAACGTTAGCCGCACGACGGGATGAGTATGTTCGCTCGGTGTATCGCTTAAACGCTCGATCAGTTCTTTAGGTGGGCTTAGCTGCAAAAAGTCGTTCAGGAATTCCCTACCCAACTGTGTGATAGGCGCAGTAAAGAAATCACCGACCTCGGCGTCTTCCACTAGCTCACCGTCGGAAATGAGGCTTACTCGGTGGCAAATAGATTTCACAACTTCCATTTCGTGAGTGATCAACAAAATGGTGATGCCGAGCTGCTGATTAATTTCTCTCAACAGCTCAAGAATAGAGCTGGTGGTCTGGGGGTCTAGTGCGGAAGTGGCTTCATCGCACAGTAAGACGTTGGGTTTGCTGGCCAGTGCGCGGGCGATGGCAACACGCTGCTTTTGACCACCAGACAGCTGGGCTGGGTATTGTTTGGCTTTATCAGCCAGGCCCACCAGCTCCAGCAGCGGCAATACGCGCTCTTTTATAGCACTGCGGCTTTCGCCCATTAACTCAAGGGGAAGTGCCACATTATCAAATACCGTACGCGTTGTTAGCAGATTGAAATGCTGGAAAATCATTCCAATACGGTGTCGGGCACGGTTTAACTCGCCGCGACTAAGGCGGGTCATTTCCTGGCCATCGACTGATACGCTGCCAGTGCTTGGGCGTTCAAGTAGGTTGACACAGCGAATAAGGGTCGACTTACCTGCGCCCGAAAGGCCAATAACGCCGTGAATGGTGCCTTTGGGAATCGTTAAATTGACATCTTTTAGGGCATGAACGGCACTATTGCCAGTGCCATAGGTTTTACTAACGTTGCTAATTTCAATCATAGCGTCTGCCTTAACGGTAGGCCGAAGACGGAGTGCGAGGGAGCAAGCGTAGGGCGGGAAATAAAAAAAGGCCACCCTTGCGGGTGGCCATCAACGCTGGACACACCCTTTTAGCTGCACTTCACCAAGCCATTAGCTTGGTGGACGCCCGCAATCTGGGTACAAATCGGCGTCATTACATTTGCGGCGAAAGTCTAAAGAGTGGTGGGTGTCTTGTCAATTAGTGCCGTTCTATTTCATGTTTTAATGCAATAATTCAGGTTTATTTTCTGAGTCAATGATTTTTGTTAGTGATTGATTCTGATGAGTGCTAATGCGGCGCTTGTTATCAGAAAAAAAGCCGTTTCAACGTTTGTATCAAGGCTTCTGGCTGCACACGGGTTGGGTATTAGTAGTAAGCTTGCACAGAATTTTAGTACCTGTTTTGACTTTAATACGTTGAGAAAGAGGGCGTAGCAATATGTTTACTGGCATTGTGCAAGGCGTGGCTGAGGTCGTCGCTGTTAAAGAGCTGGAAGAGTTTCGCACCCACGTAGTCGCATTGCCGGAGGCGTTGCGTGGAGGGCTCACTCTTGGTGCGTCGGTAGCCCATAATGGTGTTTGCCTGACGGTAACCGCGATAGAAGATGGGAATGTCAGTTTTGATCTGATGCGTGAAACGTTGCGTTTGACAAATCTTGGTGCAATTGCACCAGGTCAGTGCGTCAACATAGAGCGCGCGGCGCGTTTTGGTGATGAAATTGGTGGCCACTCCATGTCAGGCCACATTATTTGTATGGCCAATGTGGTGGCAATAGAAGAGGCGCCCAACAATCGTCGGCTTTGGTTTTCACTGCCTGAGAGAGTCGCTAAATTTGTATTCGAGAAGGGATACATTGGTGTTGATGGTATCAGCTTGACGGTTGGTGACGTGCGCCCCGCAGCCGATGGTGCTGGGGTTGAGTTCAGTGTCAACCTGATACCGGAGACGCTGGCGCGTACAGTTTTAAAAGATCGCTTGCTAGGCGACAAGGTCAATATCGAGATTGATCCGCAAACCCAGGTGATTGTTGAAACAGTCGAAAGGGTGTTGGCGAGTCGTCTTTAGTTGTGTTTTTTGTCTTACCGTTGACCAATCGGTTAGCTCATGGCCTGAAGTTTGCTATTCATAATAGATAGGTGGGGGAGTTCCCACCAACACTAGCGGCACACGAGGCGCTCGCAACGCGTAGAGCCTTTAGGTAGTATGTGCGGCTTTTCTCGCATCAAGGGACGCATTTTGCGTAAGCGCGAAGGATAAAAACGACATGAAACTTCTGGACAATTACTTCAAGCTCACCGAGCAGAAGACCAATGTAAAGACCGAGTTGATCGCAGGGTTTACCACGTTCCTCACGATGGCTTATATCATTTTCGTCAACCCGAGCATTCTCTCGGAAGCGGGGATGGATTACGGCGCGGTATTTGTGGCTACCTGTGTCGCCGCTGCCATCGGCTGTTTTGTCATGGGGCTTTGGGCAAACTATCCGATCGCGCAAGCACCAGGTATGGGGCTGAATGCCTTTTTTACCTACGGTGTGGTGCTGGGAATGGGCTATACCTGGGAGGCGGCATTAGGGGCTGTCTTCTTCTCCGGCCTGACGTTCTTCCTGCTAAGTATTTTTAAAATCCGCGAGTGGATCATTAATTCTATTCCACTCTCATTGCGTTTGGGGATTGCCGCGGGTATTGGCTTATTCCTTGCGATGATCGCACTCAAAAATGCCGGTATTGTGGTCGCTAATCCAGCCACCTATGTGGCACTGGGTGATTTGTCCCAGCCACCCGCACTTTATGCCTTGTTGGGCTTTTTCGTTATTACGGCGCTTTCCTACCTGCGCGTGACCGGTGCGGT
Source organism: Halomonas sp. 3A7M (assembly GCF_014897875.1). NCBI lineage: Bacteria > Pseudomonadati > Pseudomonadota > Gammaproteobacteria > Oceanospirillales > Halomonadaceae > Halomonas > Halomonas sp. 3A7M. The sequence continues at coordinate 46,102 of NZ_JABUZD010000113.1, read as the reverse complement.
AATGATTGGTATTTTGGGCATCACGATCCTTGCGACGCTGTTCGGCCATAACCAGTATGGCGGTATCATGTCGATGCCGCCTTCGATTGCACCTACCTTTATGGCAATGGATCTAATGGGCGCACTGGATGTGGCGATGCTAAGCGTCATTTTTGCCTTCTTGTTTGTGGACCTGTTTGATACGTCAGGCACGTTGGTAGGGGTGGCTCACCGCGGCAAACTGCTGGATGAAAATGGCAAGCTGCCGCGCATTGGTCGCGCTATGATGGCCGACAGTACCGCGTCTATGGCGGGTGCTGCATTGGGTACTTCGACAACGACTAGCTATATTGAATCAACTGCGGGTATCGCTTCCGGTGGTCGTACGGGGTTAACGGCGGTTGTGGTTGGTGTGCTGTTTTTAATTAGCCTTTTCTTTGCGCCGTTAGCAGGTTCTATTCCGGCCTATGCGACAGCAGGGGCGCTGCTTTACGTGGCCGTTTTGATGGCGGGTAGTTTAGCCCATGCAAACTGGGAAGACCCAACCGACGCTGCGCCGGTACTGATCGCTGCCCTGGCTATGCCGCTGACGTTCTCAATTGCTGAGGGAATTGCGCTTGGCTTTATTAGCTATGTTGCGATTAAAGCGCTTTCGGGACGGTTCAGCGATTTGAACCCCGCCGTCATAACGCTGGCGCTACTGTTTGCAGCAAAATTTCTTTTCCTGGGTTAATTACCCGCTTTATCTTTAATCAATGAGAGACGCGATGAGCATCTACGGCGACTACATTAAGTCCGTTATTCGCACGGTTCCTGACTGGCCAGAGCAGGGCGTAAATTTTCGTGATATCACACCGCTCCTGCAAAATAGTGCTGCCTTTCGTAAGCTGATTGATAGCTTTGTGCATCGCTACCAGGAAATGAACTTAGATGCCATCGCGGCGATTGATGCCCGTGGCTTCATCATTGGTGCGCCCTTAGCCTACGAGTTAGGCTGCAGCTTTGTGCCCGTTCGCAAGAAGGGCAAGCTGCCTTTCAAGACGATCAGTGAGACTTACACGCTTGAGTACGGCCACTCTGAAGTTGAGCTTCATGCCGATGCTTTCCAGAAAAATGACCGTATCCTGCTGATGGATGATTTGATTGCCACTGGCGGTACTATGCTTGCAGCAGCGAATCTAATTCAACGCTCTGGTGGGCACGTGGTGGAAACCGCAACTATTATTGATCTGCCTGAGCTGGGCGGTTCCCAGAAAATTCGCGACGCTGGCTATAGCGTATTCGCGGTATGTTCATTCACCGAAGACGAGTAACGCCTCTTATGAGCAGCGAACGCTATCATCAGCACTTCACCATTTCCTGGGATCAACTGCACCGCGACGTGCGTCAACTTTGTCATCAGCTAATTGAACGAGATTTCAAAGGTATCGTCGCGATTACCCGTGGTGGATTAATACCTGCGGCGCTTATCGCCCGTGAACTTAATATTCGCTTGATCGATACCGTTTGTATCAAAAGCTATGATCATATGGATCAAGGCGGTTTAGACATCATGAAGGGCGTTGACCATGATGGTGATGGTTGGCTGTTGGTTGATGATCTAGTAGATACCGGTAAAACTGCCCGTGCTGTTCGTGAAATGCTGCCTAAGGCGCATTTCGTGACAATGTATGCCAAACCAGAAGGGCGTCCTCTGGTTGACCAATACCTTACCGAAGTGGCTCAGCAGTGTTGGATCCAGTTCCCTTGGGATATGGGCATTGCTTATGTTGAGCCGCTGGCGGATCAACTGAAGAAGTAATATGGCTAACCCGCTACCCGACGATTGGAATCAATGGCTTGGGCAAGAATTTCAGGCTGACTATATGTCAGCCCTGAAAGCATTTTTGGCCCAAGAAAAATCAGCCAAAAAAGTTATCTACCCGCACTCATCGCATTGGTTTCGCGCTTTTGAGCTGACACCTTTAGCCGCTGTGAAAGTGGTTATTTTAGGGCAAGACCCTTATCACGGCCCAAATCAAGCTCATGGGTTGTGCTTTTCGGTGCAGCCGGGTATCCAAGTGCCTCCCTCTTTAGTCAATATTTATAAAGAATTAGCTGCTGATGTGGGGTTTACGCCCGTGCGGCACGGCTTTTTGGAGTCTTGGGCAACCCAGGGTGTGCTGCTGCTTAACACCGCATTAACGGTTGAGCAGGGTAATGCCGCTTCTCATCGTGGCAAGGGGTGGGAACACTTCACCGACTGCGCGATTGAAACCGTCAGTCGGTATGCTGAACCGTGCGTTTTCTTGTTGTGGGGCAGTCATGCGCGCCAGAAGAAAGTCCTGATTGATCAGTCGCGCCACTTGGTGCTGGAATCCCCGCATCCTTCGCCACTCTCAGCGCATCGAGGTTTTTTTGGCAATCACCACTTTTCCCGTGCCAATCAGTTTTTAGCAGAGCATGGGCGTTCGCCGATTGAGTGGCAATTGCCGGAAACCCCTTAACCTGCTGGTCAGTTGCGGGTAGAATGGCGCGCAATTTTGTAAGCTTGTCGATGCGACTTAGGTCGCCATCCTGAATCCCATGCAGCGAGGAAGTCCCATGAGTGTCTACGCCATTAATCATCCGCTTGTTCAACATAAGCTGGGACTGCTGCGCGAAGCCGATTTGAGCACCAAAAGCTTCCGAGAGCTAGCAGGCGAAGTGGCTAAGCTGCTGACCTATGAAGCAACAAAGGGGCTAGAGCTCGAGGATCATGAGATTCAAGGCTGGAACAACGAGCCTATTGCGACGCGTCGTTTGAAAGGCAAAAAAGTAACGGTTGTGCCAATTCTGCGCGCCGGCTTAGGCATGCTGGAGGGCGTTACTGACCTGATTCCTAGCGCACGCGTCAGCGTGGTGGGTCTTTATCGGGATGAAGAAACTCTTCAACCGGTGCCTTATTTCGCCAAGTTCGCCAATGATATTGAAGAGCGCATGGCACTTGTCATCGACCCGATGCTTGCGACCGGTGGCTCAATGGTGGCGACGTTAGATATGTTGCGTGAGCGTGGTTGTGAGCATATGAAAGTTATCGTGCTAGTAGCTGCCCCTGAGGGCATTAAGCGTGTTCAGGATGCGTACCCAGATGTTGAGATCTACACCGCATCCGTTGATGACCGGCTAGATGAGCACGGCTACATCGTGCCTGGTTTGGGAGATGCAGGCGATAAGATCTTCGGAACGCGCTAAGCACCCCGACTAACAATGCCCCTTACGCTTCGCGTTGGGGGCATTTTTTTGGCTAACCACCGACAATGAAAACATTGGAAACATTTAGATGAAACATTCAGCAAGTCATGAGTCTTGGCCCAAAATGCTGCTGACAGGTGCGCAAATGCTATTCGTAGCCTTTGGTGCACTGGTATTGGTTCCGCTGTTGACTGGTCTAGATCCCAGTGTCGCACTATTTACCGCGGGTATTGGTACGCTGGTGTTTCACGGAATTACCAAGCAGACGGTGCCGGTATTCTTGGCGTCATCATTTGCGTTCATTGCTCCCATTCAAGGCTCGATAGCAAGCTTTGGCGTGTCAGCCACGCTGGGTGGCTTAATGGCAGCAGGGGTGGTGTACGTTGCCATTTCTCAAGTAGTACGTGTTAAAGGCACTGCTTGGCTGCACAGGCTGTTACCGCCTGTCGTGGTCGGACCAGTTATTATGGTGATTGGTTTAGCATTGGCGCCAGTCGCTGTCAGTATGGCTACAGGAGAGACAAGCGATAACATTGGTTATGGTCAAGCGATTTTCCTTTCCATGGCCAGTTTGCTGGTAACGCTGATATTAGCTGTTTTCGGGCGTGGAATTCTTCGCTTGGTGCCGATAATGGGTGGTATTGCAGTGGGGTATGGTTTGGCGCTTGTTATGGGCGTTGTCGATTTCACTGCGGTGCGTGATGCTGCTTGGCTATCATTGCCCAGCTTTACCGCGCCGAGTTTTCACTGGGCGGCTATTTTGTTCATGATTCCTGTCGCGATTGCTCCTGCGGTGGAACATATCGGCGATATGGTGGCGATAGGCTCAGTGACACGCAAAAACTATTTAGAGAAGCCTGGTCTTCATCGCACCTTGTTAGGCGATGGGCTGGCGACAATGGCGGCTGCGCTGTTTGGTGGTCCTCCCAATACAACCTACTCAGAAGTAACGGGGGCAGTGACGCTGACTAAGGCATTCAACCCCATGTACATGATCATCGCCGCGGTGATTGCGATTGTACTGGCCTTTGTAGGCAAGCTGGGCGCGTTACTGCAAACTATTCCGGGCCCTGTAATGGGCGGTATTATGACGCTGCTGTTTGGTTCGATCGCAGTGGTTGGTATGAATACCCTGGTGCGTGCAGGCCAGTCATTAACTGCGGCGCGTAATCTCGTGGTGGTTTCGTTAATTTTAGTATTTGGGATAGGTGGAATGCAGTTTGGAGGTGGTCAGTTCACTCTCCAGGGCGTGAGCTTAGCCGCGTTAGTTGGCATTGCGCTAAACTGGCTGTTACCCGCTGAAAAAGAGGGCGAATAGCCACTCAATCATACCCACCGGTTGGTCATTGGGAGTTGTTAATGGAAGAGGCAATTGATAGTCCATTTCCTGTACTCGGCATTGCCGCGTGGAGTGGGACTGGTAAGACGACTCTGTTAGCGCAGCTTTTGCCTCGCCTGCGCGAAAAGGGGCTCAGGGTGGGGGTGATAAAGCATGCCCACCATAGCTTTGATGTCGATCAGCCAGGAAAAGATAGCTATAAACTTCGTCAGGCTGGCGCTGCGCCTATGTTGATTGCATCCCGAGAGCGTTTTGCCATGATGCAAGAGACACCTGGCCAAGAAGAACCGGATCTTGGCTACCTCTTGTCACTGATGATTACCCAGGCGCCAGATTTGGTCATTGTGGAGGGCTTTAAGGCGTGGCCAATTCCTAAGCTAGTCCTGTACCGTGCAGGGATTGGCGATGTTTCTATTGTCAGTGGCGACTGGGTACAGGCGGTAGCGTCAAGTGGCTCGCTGCCTCCATCAATTATCCCAACAGTTAAGTGGCTGGACCTGAATAATATTGAAGCGATCACTGAGTGGGTAATCGAGTGGATGGATGCTCAACCCAATGCTGTGGCTAACTAAATTAGCAGCTTCCAAAACAGTATTTTTATAACACCGTGGCTTGATTAAAAAGGTAACGATATGCAGCTAACTCACCTCAATAAACACGGCGAAGCCAACATGGTCGATGTCGGAGATAAGCGAGAGACTCGCCGCGAGGCGGTAGCGTCTGGGCGTATCGTTATGCAGCCTAAAACGTTGCAGCTGTTGAGTGATGGCGAGTTGCCTAAAGGCGATGTACTGGCGACCGCGCGCATTGCGGGTATTCAGGCAGCAAAGCGCACGCATGAGTTGATCCCGTTGTGCCATTCATTAGCGCTTTCAAAAGTCTCTGTAGATTTCGCTATTGATCACGCTAACGGCTGTGTTGAAGTCTCCGCACTTTGCCGCCTTAACGGACAGACCGGGGTGGAAATGGAAGCTCTGACGGCCGTGTCGGTGGCTTGTCTGACGCTTTACGATATGTGTAAAGCGGTGGATAAAGAGATGCGCATTGACGCCATTCAATTGGAAAGTAAGCGGGGCGGTGTTCGTGGCGATTATCAACGAGGTGTGCCAGAACCAATTGTGACTGGCGGTGGCGTTGCAGGAGAGGTTCGCTTAGGCGAGCGATGTGCATCCCCTTGCGTGCGGGTTAAGTTTCTTGCTGAGCTGCGTGAGCGGGTAGAAGAGAGTGACCTTGCCATTGGGCTTGATCAACTGCCAAGTCGAGATGTGGCGGGGTTGAAAGCGGCGTTAAGCGCTATGGATGCACGCTTTAATGTGTTGTCAGAGCAGCGCACGTTGTGTGCTATCAATCAAGTGATGGCCAACGATAGTGCGCGCCTTACTGATGAGGATGAAGTGGCCTTCTTTCCTCCAGTGACGGGTGGGTAATCAGATGGCTGATATTACAGAGACTGAATTAGATATTGCTGTAAGGGTTCAAGAAGCAGCGTTTAAAATGGATGATGGCTATGAAAGTGCGCTGCGCAAGCGCACCGATATCGGCGCTATTGTCACCTTCACGGGATTTGTGCGCGACTTTAATGAATCCCCTGATGTTATTGGGCTGACTCTTGAGCACTACCCAGGGATGACCGAGCGCACATTAACGCAGATTGGTGAGCAGGCAGGTCAACGCTGGGCGTTACAGGCCGTACGGATTATTCACCGCATTGGTGATTTGACGCCGGGAGACCCTATTGTGCGCGTTCTGGTGGCCAGTGCTCATCGCCGCGATGCTTTCCAAGCCTGCGACTTTATTATGGACTTTTTAAAAACCCAGGCGCCGTTTTGGAAGAAAGAGCACTCCCGCCAGGGGGCTTACTGGGTAAAAGAGCGGCATACTGATCAGCAAGCTGCAGAACGCTGGTAGACGATATTGCCAACAGCATCAATATCGCCAATGGCTTTAACTATCGCTAATGGCTTCTGAAGAGGGCGTTTCGGTTGCCATTATTTGTAAATGTACGTCTGGCATATGCTGAAGGTGATTAGCGAGCCAATGAATTAGCCTCGGTTGCAGTGCTTGACGCAAATCGGCCAATGTCTCTGCTGCTATTTCTAATAACTGATCATCTAGCCATTCGCTGAAACTATCTTCATCGAGTGGGCTGGTACCGCTGGCATCCAGCATCAAACGACCAATGCGGCACCAGCCAGTGTCGGTAGCCGTAACGGGAAGCGCTAAGAACAAACTGCCGCGCCGCGATGAGTGAGAGCCGGTATCGAGCCCTGGATGAGGCACGACGCTGTTCTGATTAACGATGCAGGGCGGCTGGGGATAGCGTGCTTCGCAGCGTAAGCCTAGATTGTCGAACATCAACATGTCGCCGTTTACCGGTGCGAGCGGGGCATTAATGCCGAGGCTGGTGGCAATTTCTTGATGGGCAGCCTGATGGCGCGCCTCCCCATGCACCGGCAGCAATGTTTTTGGCCGAACCCATTGATACAGTTTTCTCAGCTCATCTTCGGCAGGATGCCCAGTCGCGTGTAATTCTGGGTGGTTCATCTCATCGAAAATTGACACCCCAAGCTGCGCTAGGCGTTTTTTCAGTTGTTCAATAGGGCGCTCGTTGCCTGGTATGGCTTTGGCAGAAAAAATGATGCTATCGCCTGGCTCAAGATCCACAAACGGGTGCCTCCGCTGTGCTAAGCGTTGCAGTGCTGCACGTGGTTCACCTTGGCTGCCCGTCGCAATAATCACCACCTCTTCTGGCGGCAGGTAGCCTAAATCATGGGGTGGTACTAGCGGTGGAAAGTCGTCTAGATACCCTAGGCCCTTCGCGACACTCACCATGCGTTCCATTGAACGGCCCATCAAGCTGACGCGTCGGCCGCACTGTTGGGCGGCAATTCCAATCGCTAATACGCGGGCAAGGTTGCTGGCAAAGCAAGATACCACCACGCGTCCTGTGCACTGTTTTAAGGTGTGAGCGAGTGCTTTAGCAACATCTCCTTCACTGCCCGAATGGCCGGGCATCGGGGCGTTAGTGGAGTCGCCTACGACGAGATCGATAGGCGCGAGCGCACGAAATTGAGCAGCGTTAATGGGCGAACCAATTAATGGGGTAGGGTCTAGTTTCCAGTCCCCGGTGTGTAGCACGCGATAGTCGCCTGCCTGCATTAGGATTGAGCAGCTTTCTGGAATCGAATGGGTAACGTGAAGGTAACGCAGCGTGAAGGGGCCGAGCTCCATTGCATCACCTGGTTCCACAACGTTTATAGCGGCGCTACTAAGCTGATGTTCTGCAAACTTATGGCGCAGCAATCCCGCCGCTAACGGCGTTGCAAAAATAGGGCAATTCCACCTGGGCCAGAGCCACGCCACGGCGCCAATATGATCTTCATGGCCATGGGTAATGTAGAGTGCCTTTGGGGTAATGTTGAGTGCTGCTAATGTATCTGTATTGGGCACCTGCAGCGGGGAATTGGGTAGATCTTGGCGAATCATCATGCCGCAGTCGACGGCGATCCACTCATCATCGTATCCATACAACGTAAGGTTCATTCCAATTTCACCACACCCACCTAGCGGCAGTAGGCGCAGGGGAGGGCGACGGCGGGGACGAAGTTGAACGCGTGGTGGGTGCATCAGTAATGAAAAGCCTAAAAAGTAAGACCTTAACTATACGGGAAGGCAGGGGCGGGTAACAATCATCGTGGCATTTGGCTGCGGTGCTTCCTTGATAAGCATAAGGTACACTATTTCGCCTATATACCGCTTCCCTACCGCTGGTAGGTGCTTGTCGAACGTGCCGTTAAAATATGTCAAGAGTGTTTATTTATGTCTCATTATTACCGTTTGGTGGTTTCTTGCCCTGATCAAGTGGGCATTGTGGCGCGTGTCTCAAGCTTTATTGCTCAACAAGGTGGTTCTATCACTGAAGCAAGTCAGCACTCTGATCTTGAGACCGGCCGATTCTTCATGCGATACGAAATTTTGGCAGATTCGTTGGGTATGTCGGCGGAGGCGTTACGTAGTGCGTTTGAGCCGGTGGCTAAAGCCTTCAATATGCAGTGGTCGCTCGTCGATACTCAAAAGCGTAGGCGTGTGGTGTTGATGGTGTCGCGGGAGTCTCACTGCCTGGTTGATCTGCTTTATCGTTGGCAGGCTGGGGAGCTTGATTGCGATATTGTCGGGGTTATTTCAAATCATGAGGATATGCGATCACTCACTGAGTGGTATGGCATTCCTTACCATCATGTGCCCGTAGATCCTGATAACAAGCAGGCTGCTTTCGAGCAGGTGCAAGCGCAGATTGATAGCGCAAGGGCTGACTGCGTTGTGCTGGCACGTTACATGCAAATTTTGCCACCTTCGCTCTGCTCGCGTTACGCGGGACGGGTGATTAACATCCACCACAGTTTCTTACCCTCTTTTGCCGGTGCTAAGCCCTACCATCAAGCTTACCAGCGTGGCGTTAAGCTAATCGGAGCTACCTGTCACTATGTCACTGAAGAACTGGATGCTGGGCCGATTATTGAACAAGATATTCATCGGGTAAGTCATTGCCATACGCCAACGGATCTCGTGCGCTTTGGGCGCGATGTCGAAAAAGCGGTATTGGCGCGTGGTTTACGATGGCATTTAGAAGACCGGGTATTAATCCATGGCAATAAGACCGTGGTGTTCAGCTGATCATGTTGTTTAGATACGCAGCGTTTTTAGTCAATTCGAGTTTACAGCTGGCTTGTCGTTAGCTGACGGGTAGATAGGGGCATCCATGTCTTTCGCGCAAAGTGTTTTAGCTCCCTGGGCATTGTTGCTGACGTGGTTGGTATCGTTGAGCGTACTTGCGTGGATGATATGGCTGCGCCCTTGGCGAGTGCTGATAGGCGATGTGGCTCTTCAGCATCGGTGGTTAGCCGCGACGCTCGCTGTGGTGTTGATGTGGCAACTGCGTGCTCAGGCAGTCGATTGGTTAACCCTGCACTTAGTCTTCACCGTCTTAATGACGTTGGTATTCAAAATGCCTCTCGCATTAATCAGCAATGTGCTGATTAATGTTGCGATGTCAGCCATTGGCCGTAACGAATGGGCGTTACTAGGCGCTAATGTGTTGGTAACCGGCATTGTACCTGCGGTCATTACCGGTCTGGTATGGCGATGGGTAGACCGGCGCCTGCCGGATAACTTGATGATCTTTTTATTCGTATGCGGCTTTTTTGGCGCAGCGCTGGCAACACTGGCAGGAGGGTTGTCGGCGGTCTTGCTAATCATGGTGGCGGGTACCGACTCTGAAGCTGTGTACTTAGCCCAAGAGTATGCGCGCTTCTTACCCCTGTTAATGCCCTCCGAGGCTTTTATCACAGGGATGTTACTCAGTATTTTATTGGTGTATCACCCGAGTTGGGTAGCTACGTTTAATGACCGTCGCTATATAGACTCTCAGTAAGCGTGAAAGCCGGTAAGGCATCTAACGATTGCCTCACCGGTATTCATAGTGGCTCGCTTATCCCAGTGCTTGGCCGTTACCGCCACGTATGACACCAACTCCCACCCCTTCAATATCCAACTGCTGCGTACGTAGGTCAATTTCTATGGGCGCAAAGTCGCTGTTTTCAGCAATCAGTGTCACCGTATGGCCCTGTCGTTTAAAGCGTTTTACAGTGACTTCATCTTCTAGCCTTGCCACCACAATCTGGCCATCACGAACCCGGTCGGTGCGATGCACGGCAAGAAGGTCGCCTTCCAGTATGCCAACATCCTTCATTGACAAGCCTCGCACCCGAAGAAGGTAATCCGCTTTGGGGGTAAAATATTCAGCGGGGAGTGGGCAATAACGATCAATGTGTTCCGCTGCTAGAATCGGGCTTCCTGCGGCCACCTCTCCGATGACTGGTAAGCCATTCGGTAGCGGTTCTACGTTGGCGGCAGGCGCTGTTGCTGATACATCACTGATATCCTGCGGTTCCTGATTAGGCAGTCGAATCCCCCGCGAGGTATTGCGAATGATGCGGATGGCACCTTTACGCTCAAGCGCTCGTAAATGCTCTTCAGCAGCGTTAGGAGAACGAAAGCCTAGCGCTTTGGCAATTTCTGCGCGGGTCGGTGGATAGCCAAATTCAGACATCGTTTTAACAATAAAATCAAAAACATGCTGTTGACGGGCAGTAAGTGGACGCGACATAACAAACTCCAAAAAATTGAACAAGACAGTGGCTACATGTCGGCTTAAACAGTATGTGGTTAAGTATACAGTATGTTGCTCTGTCCAGTACATGCAAGAGCGCTTGCAATGGCAGTCGCTGTGGTAAGTACATCAGAATTAGAGGGAGAGTGATGAATTTGGAAATGCTGCAATCTCAACGGCAAACTCGATAGCGTCATTCGGTAGGTGTTTGAATATGTGTCCAAGGCGCTTTTTTGCGTTGGGCAAAAAGCTAAAGATAAGTGATTGAGCCAAATAGCGTTATGGCATAGTATTTAACGATGTTTTAAACACTCGTTTTCTGGAGGGCGCTATGGCGCAATCTGATACGGTAACACGTATCCTCGATACCGCTGAGGTGCTGTTTGCCGAGCGTGGTTTTGCCGAAACATCGCTACGCAATATCACCAGTAAAGCGCGGGTTAATTTGGCGGCTGTCAATTACCACTTTGGTTCTAAAAAGGCGCTTATCCAAGCGGTGTTTGCGCGCTATTTAGACCCCTTCTCGCAACGTTTTCATACGGCGCTTGATGAGCTGGAAGCGCAGTACAACGGTGATGTGATTCCGCTTGAAGTGCTGTTGGAAACAATGGCAAGCACGGTGTTGGCAGTGCCAGCTGAGCGCAATAGCCTGAAGGTGTTTATGCGTCTGCTAGGGTTGGCGTATAGTCAGGCACAAGGGCATTTACGCCGTTATATCCAACAGCAGTACGGAGACGTGTTTACCCGCTTTACTGAGCTGGTGCGCCAGGCAACGCCAGATTTACCTGATGCTGAGCGTTTTTGGCGACTGCATTTCATGCTGGGCACCGTGATTTTTACGCTGTCGGGTTTAGATGCGCTGCGTGACATTGCCGCGAAAGACTATAATGAGCAAGTAACCGTCAGGGATTTGGTAAGACGTTTACGCCCTGTCGTGGTTGCTGCCATGAATGCTCCGCTACCGCCTGCTGCTGATGAAGGACATTATGCGAACGCCCACGCTAGCTGAACTACCCCCGCAGAATGGTGGTTGGATAGAAATCAATATCAAACACCAGCAGCTATGCTGGTGGCAAGGGCTTACGCTGCAGTACACGTGCGCTGTGTCCACCGGTGAGAAAGGCGTAGGGCAGCAGGAAGGCAGTGGTCAAACCCCTCTGGGATGGCATTATATCCGCGCATCGATAGGTGGCGGTTTAGCTGATAATGCTGTTTTTCGGGGGCGACGGTGGACTGGGGAGGTGTTTACGTCGGCGCTTGCGGCGGAATTCCCTCATCGTGATTGGATATTAACGCGCATTTTGTGGCTCTGTGGTTTAGAGAGAGGAGTGAATCGCGGCGGGGATGTCGACACTCAGCGTCGCTTTATCTACCTTCATGGCACGCCACCTGATCAACCGATGGGTGTGGCTGCTTCACATGGGTGTATTCGGTTGCGCAATGACGATCTGCTTTATCTTTTTGAGCATGCGCCGCCGGGCACACCTGTTTGGCTTCATAATGGCTAAGCGTAGGCAGCTTATTATTGATTTTTTGACACGAGAGATTGATCAACTAAAATTGACGGCCCTTTTGTTGGATCCATCACAATGACTCAATCTTTAGGCCCGGTCATGCTTGACCTTGAAGGGCCGCGATTAACCAAAGCTGAAAAACATCTTTTGATGGACCCTGCTGTGGGCGGTGTCATTTTATTCGCTAGAAATGTCGAGAATGCTTACCAGGTTAGAAAGCTTTGCAGTGATATTCGTCGGGTTCGCGGCGAGCTGTTACTTGGTATTGATCAAGAAGGCGGTCGCGTTCAGCGAATTAAAGAAGGCGTTACTCGCATGCCAGCCATGGCACGCATTGGTGATCAATTCGCTGAGGATTCGGCATCCGGTCTTGCACTAGCAAAAGATGCGGGTTGGTTGCTGGGGATGGAAATGGCTGCTTGCGGTCTGGATATCAGCTTTGCGCCTGTTTTAGATGTCGAAAGTGGTATCTCTAGCGTTATCGGTGATCGTAGCTTCAGCACCGACCCTGCACACGTCGCTGCGCTGGGTCAGTGTTTTATCAACGGTTTGCATGAAGCGGGTATGGCGGCGGTAGGTAAGCATTTTCCTGGCCATGGTGGCGTTGCCGCTGACTCCCATGTGGCGTTACCTGTGGATGACCGTCCGCTGGCGCTTATTAAACAGCGCGATCTTGTTCCGTTTAGCCAGCTTGCTACTCAGCTTGATGGTGTTATGCCTGCCCATGTTATTTATAGTGCGTTTGACTCACGTCCTGCTGGCTTCTCTCCTAGTTGGTTGGGAATGTTAAGAGAGTCCCTGGGGTTTAAAGGCTGTATCTTTTCAGATGATTTAAGCATGGCGGGTGCTCATGAAGCGGGTGACCCGAAGGAGCGCGCCAGGGCTGCCCTTGCCGCAGGATGCGATATGCTATTGGTCTGTAATGACCGCTCAGCAGCGTTAGACGTTGTTGAAGCATGCCAAGGATTACACAGTAAACGACCAATCAAGCTACGCTATGGGCGAGCCCGTCCAGATGTGGATGCGCTAACGGCGCTTGGCCGCTGGCGTCGTACCCATGCCAAATTAGAAGCGTTGGCGAACTAACCCCATCTTTTCTTAAATTATTTCGTTTTTAAGTCACTGACTAGTTAACCCCTTCTTGGAGTAACCCGATGTCCAAACTGGATAAAGAGGCGCTTGAGTCGCTTGACTCAATGCGTGAGCTGATGGATAACGCTGACTGCTTGATTTCTCAACAACAAGTTGAGCGTGCACTGGATCGAATGGCTGAGGAAATTAGTAAAGATCTAGGGGATAAGTTACCGGTTTTTTACTGCGTTATGAATGGCGGCTTGATCACAACAGGGCACCTGCTAACCCGATTAGGTTTCCCTCTTGAGGTTGATTATTTGCACGCCACCCGCTATCGCAATGAGTTGCGTGGTGGCGAACTTTTTTGGCGCGTTTCTCCAGAAATTCCCATGGCAGGGCGCCACGTCGTCATCGTCGATGACATTCTTGATGAAGGCTCTACGTTAGCCGCTATTCTTGCCTACTGCGAGGAAGCCCAAGCGGCGAGCGTTACAACGGCCGTGCTGGTGGATAAGCAGCATGACCGTAAAGCGGTACCTGGCTTAAAAGCCGATTACTGTAGCCTAGAGGTTGCAGATCGTTACGTGTTCGGTTTTGGCATGGATTACAAAGGCTACTGGCGTAATGCCCCTGGAATATTTGCTCCCAAGGGCATGTAATGCTCTGGCCTAGCGGGGCGAGAAGCGCCTAGCTAGGCCTGTCTCTGCAATCATTCGGGTTGATATCTCTTCTACTGAAAAGCGTGTCGTATCGATAAACGGGATGTGCATCGAGCGATATAACGACTCAGCCTGTTCAACTTCTTGCAAGCACTGATCCATTGAACTGTAGCGACTGTTGGGACGGCGCTCGTTGCGTATTGCTGCTAGCCTGCGAGCATCAATTGTCAGACCAAACAGCTTGTGTCTATGGGGGGCGAGTGCCTTGGGTAGTTTTAAACTGCCATCTTCATCCAAGTCATCTTCGGTTAATGGGTAGTTAGCTGCTCGAATACCAAATTGAAGCGCTAGATAAAGTGAGGTGGGTGTTTTGCCGCAACGTGAAACGCCAACCAGAATAATGTCGGCTTTATCGTATTGGTGCGTTCGTGCGCCATCATCATTATCTAGCGCAAAATGGACGGAATGGATGCGATCCATGTAGACATCATCGCTACCAATCGAGTGCGTTCTGCCGACGCTGTAAGAGGAGTGCGTTTCTAACTCTTGCTCTAGGGGTTCTAAAAAGGTAGAGAAGATATCCACCTTGAAGCCTGAGGCCTGTCGAATGACGTTACGGATATCCTGATCCACAATGGTATCAATGATAATCGGCCGATGGCCGTCACGGACGGCGGTAGAGTCGATTATCTCCGCTAAAGCTCGAGCCTTTTCCAGCGTATCAATGTAGGGCTTTGTCAGCATGTTAATTTCAACATCACTAAATTGAGCTAACAGGCTACGCCCAAGGCTTTCTGCCGTAATGCCAGTACCATCAGAAATAAAAAAGGCTGTTCGCTTCATCACTAAATCCGTCAATAAATAAAGTTGTATTGTGGGGTGGGGCGTGGGTTAGCACAATCGTTGCCAAGCCATTCATTTTGCAGTTCGTTTTAACGCTTATTTAAGAAACCTCTGATTAACTATTGCGCTTGTCCATACTGCGTTAAAAATCGCCTCGTGCGCGAGTCCGATCAAAATGCTCATTTACAACCCGTAAACTCGAACGCGAGCCCGGTCCTTTTTTCGTTGATTTTTTCCTTGTCTGGCCTGCGCTCATAACGTTAATCAGAGGCTCCTTAATAAAAATTACCTCATTAAGACTACATAAAAAGCCCTTTATTGCACTTTGTTGTAAAAATCCTCCACTCCGTTCGCTATTAGACCAATGGCGAATGCGGCGGGGCGATGCTAGTGTGACATGGTCAATTAGAGTCGGCCTGTCAGGTCGCAAAGCAGTCTAAAAGCGAGGGGGTTGCGTGGAAGAGTACATTCTATGGTTTGATCAGCTAGGTATGGCAGACGTCGAACGTGTGGGTGGTAAAAACGCTTCGCTTGGCGAAATGATCTCGAACTTATCAGGTGTGGGCGTGACAGTGCCGGGTGGATTTGCCACGACGGCCCATGCCTATCGTGAGTTTCTCTCTCACGAAGGACTAAATGACCGCATCAACGCCACCCTTGCTCGCCTGGATGTCGATGACGTTAAGGCATTGGCAGAGGCTGGCAAGACTATCCGCCAGTGGATTATTGATACGCCACTTCCCCCTGCATTTGAACATGCTTTACGCGGTGCCTATGAGCAGCTTCAGGCTAAGCATCCCAGCTTAAAAGTTGCCGTTCGCAGCTCAGCAACAGCAGAAGATCTGCCTGATGCGTCTTTTGCTGGTCAGCAGGAAACGTTCCTTAATATTGAAGGTTTTGACAATATTAAACAGGCGGTGCACGAAGTGTTTGCATCGCTATTTAATGACCGCGCGATCTCTTACCGCGTACACCGCGGCTACGCCCATGAGAATGTTGCGCTGTCTGCGGGTGTGCAGAAGATGGTGCGTTCTGAGACAGGTGCTTCCGGGGTTATGTTTACGCTGGATACCGAGTCTGGTTACCGCGACGCAGTGTTTGTCACTGCTTCCTGGGGGCTTGGTGAAACCGTCGTCCAGGGGGCTGTCAATCCTGATGAATTTTATGTGCACAAGCCCACGCTTGAGGCTGGCCGTCCCGCAGTGCTACGCCGGACGCTAGGCTCTAAACTGATCAAAATGATCTATGGGCAAGATGCCAGTGCTGGTAAATCGGTTGAAACTGTTGATGTGCCTCTGAACGATCGTGGTCGGTTCTGTATTAACGATGAACAGATCATGGATCTTGCACGGCAAGCCATGACCATTGAAAAACATTACCAGCGTCCGATGGATATCGAGTGGGCACTGGATGGTGATGATGGTCAGCTTTACATCGTTCAAGCGCGTCCTGAAACTGTTGTTTCACAACAGGAAGGAGGAAAGTTAGAACGCTTCCACCTGCGTGAAAAAGGACGCACGCTGATTACCGGGCGGGCGATTGGTCAGCGGATTGGGCGTGGCACGGTAAAAACAGTGCTTAGCCCAGAAGAAATGGACAAGGTCCAAGAGGGTGATATCCTGGTGACAGACATGACCGACCCGGATTGGGAGCCGATCATGAAGCGTGCATCAGCGATTGTTACTAATCGCGGTGGACGAACCTGTCACGCGGCCATCATTGCCCGGGAACTGGGTATACCAGCGGTGGTCGGTTGCGGAGATGCAACCACTCAGCTTAAAGAGGGCATTGATGTCACGGTGTCCTGTGCCGAAGGTGACACGGGCCACGTATATGAAGGGCTTCTGGCATTTGACTGTAAGGTTTCAAGTGTCGATGCGATGCCTGAGATTCCCTTCAAGATTATGATGAATGTGGGTAACCCGGACCGTGCATTTGGCTTTGCTGGCTTACCCCACGCTGGGGTTGGTCTTGCTAGGCTGGAATTCATCATTAACCGTATGATCGGTGTTCACCCCAAAGCGCTGTTGGATTACGACACGCTGCCTGCTGATCTTCAGCAGGTCATCGATTTGCGTACTGCCGGTTACGATGATCCTGTTAGTTTCTATGTTGATAAGCTGGTCGAAGGCATCTCAACCCTGGCCGCTGCTTTCCATCCTCAGCGAGTGATCGTAAGGCTCTCTGATTTTAAATCAAATGAGTACGAAAACCTCATTGGTGGCAAGCTTTATGAGCCCGGTGAAGAGAACCCAATGCTTGGCTTCAGAGGGGCCTCGCGTTATATCTCGGATGCCTTTAGGCCCTGTTTTGAGCTTGAGTGCCGAGCGCTGAAGCGGGTTCGTGAAGAAATGGGCTTTGATAATGTTGAAATCATGGTGCCCTTTGTTCGCACAACCGATGAAGCGCGCGAGGTCGTAGAGTTGTTAGCGGCTAATGGCTTACCGCGGGGCGGTGAGGCTAATCCTGATGGCTTAAAAGTTATCATGATGTGTGAGTTACCGGCTAACGCACTACTGGCTGATGAGTTCCTCGAGTACTTTGATGGTTTCTCGATTGGTTCCAACGATTTGACCCAGCTGACGCTAGGTCTTGATCGGGACTCGGGTATCGTTGCGCATCTGTTTGATGAACGAAACCCAGCGGTGAAAAAGCTGCTAGCAATGGCTATCAAAGCCTGTAAAGCACAAGGCAAATATGTTGGCATTTGTGGTCAGGGCCCTTCTGATCATCCGGATTTGGCCAAGTGGTTAATGGAACAGGGAATTGATTCTGTCTCCTTAAACCCAGATGCGGTGCTTGAAACCTGGTTTATGCTGGCGGGTGAAACCATCGAATAATACTGCTGGCTCGCAACACCAGTGAGTGACATAGTGGGTTGAGTTGCTCATCTTCGCCCGGCCATTGGCCGGGCGACTGGGAATCATAGAGAGGCTTTTGCTATTGGCGTAGCCAGTTACGCAGTTTTACCAGCATTAGGCCGCCGTCGCTCAGCGCACGGCGGTCTTCTATTAGCTCGCTCAAACGGTCTGGATAGTCAGTGATTATCGCATCAACCCCAAGATCAATCAGTGCCGACATGCGCGTTCGGTCATTCACTGTCCAGGCATGTATTTCGTAGTTATAAAGCGCCGCCAATCGAATCTCTTGTGGTGTGATACGGTTATGACGCAGGCCTAAAGCATCGAATTGGCGTCGATCCAGCGTGCCAGCCAAGATCAGTTGGGCGAGTAAGGTAATGCGCAATTGGGGGGCTTGCTGTTTTAAATAAGTCACCATACTGGGTGACATTGTCGCCATGCGCATTTCTAGGAATACATTTGGAAACCCGCAGTTCGCGTTCGCATTGAGCGCGTTATCCTGGGTTGCCCAGCAGCGATAACGAATGTCACTTTCTGCCTCAAGGGTTGCTAATACGGCGCGAGCAAGCCTCTCTTCGTCGCCAGGCGAGGGCTTCATGTCAATCATTAAGCTGGCGCGTCCTCGCACTAGCGCCAAAGCATCATCCAAACCAGCAATCCTTTCGTCTTGAAAGGCATCGCCAAACCAGCTGCCGACATCAACTTTGCTCAACTCTGCTCTAGTGAGTGAGTCAAATTCTCGCCGATCGCCTGTTAGCCGGGCCAAGCTGCGATCATGGTAAAGAAGCACCTGGTTGTCAGCACTCAGGCGAACATCCAGTTCTACAGCATCGGCACCGTCTTCAAGCGCTTGTCTTATCGCGGATAAGGTATTCTCCGGCGCTACCATCGAGCTTCCTCGGTGGGCGATGACCGCTACGTTATCGCGTATTTCAAAGCTATTGAGTATCCACCATGCTTGTAGCCCCGCCAGTAGCAGTACGCTTAGTTCAATCGCCCACGCAAGGCGACCAGGATGGGCGTGTTCCGACCGAGGCGAAGGGCGTGTCTCTCGAAAAGCCAGTTGCAAGTATAAGCACGCTGATAGGAGGGCATTGGTGGCAATACCTAAAAATGTAATGGTTAACGTAACCAGTACGTAGCTGGTTAAATAAGCCAACATCGCTGGAATCAGCACGGCATTATGTTCGGGTAGCCCCCATAACAGAGGCGTCACGACACTATCAAATAGCCATGTAGAGATAATCGGCAGACTGATAATGACGATCAGCAGTGTCAAGACCGCCACACCAATCGAACGATGCCAGCCGCGAGTTAAGCGCACGCTACGCTTAAGTGCTTGGAAAGGGGAGCAGTTGTCTAACGCTACTAACGGTAGTGCTAGTAACCAACGCAGGTAGAGCCACGCAGCAAGCCCAAGCCAGATAACCAGTAACGGCAGTGCGCAAGCAATAAAATACCACAGCGAGGCTGGGCGGGTTTGTTGTAAATAGTAGGGATCTATACCGCTTAACCATACATCATAAAGCCACGCTAAGCCCATCATAAAAGGGGCTAGAAGCAACAAGTGGGCTCCTACCTGAAGAATGACCAGACCCGCGAGTGCTGGTAAGCGGCGTGTGCTTAACCACAGTGCTTCAAAAGCGAGTCGGTAGTGGTTGTCTTTAGGTCTGACGGCCACCAGCAGCATGCCTGCTTGTTGCCAATAAATCAGTAAGAATGCAAAACCAAGACCCACGAGCAACGCAACTAAGCCCAGTGGGCTAAATAGCAGTGTAATCAGCGCATCATTGGTGACGACTGTTCGGTTGAGTTGCGCTAGTAAGGCCCGAGAGATCCACGCAATCAGTGGCACTACAAGAGCAGAGGCTAACAGGGTGAAGAGCAGGTGATAGGCAATGAGGGGACGAAGATGGTCGCGCAGAGTGTGGAGTAGGGTGTAGCCCAATTGGTTAAGCGGCTGCATGGTTACAATTTTGTCAGGGTTGAATTACCAGGGTGGCACTAAGTACCACACCTGGCAAGCCCCTGCCTTAGGAAAGCTCAAGCGGTTTTTCGGCGATAATAATGCCGTTGTTATCTGCGTAAAGCCATTGTCCAGTGTGTAACGTGGCACCTGCAAAGGTAATGGGTATATCGCGTTGTCCTTCACCGCGCTTTTCGCTCTTGCGCGGGTGGTTACCTAACGCTTGAACGCCAAGTGGCAGTGTGACAAGAATATCGACGTCTCGTACACAGCCATACATCACCACTCCAGCCCAGCCATTTTTAGCGGCTTGCTCGGCGAGCATATCACCAAGCATGGCACAGCGGTGTGACCCGCCAGCATCCACAACTAGCACTGCACCATCACCTGGTTCGGCAACAGCTTGCTTAACCATTGAGTTGTCTTCAAAACACTTAACGGTACGAATAGGGCCGTAAAAACTGTCGACGCCACCATAATTAGCAAACATCGGTTCAAGTACTATTACGTCAGGATTCGCATCACATAAATCTGGTGTGACAACAGGGGTTGCATATGTCATTACACGCTCCTATGAAGCATTGTCTTCAAAATTAGCCCATGAAGATCCATTGTTGAAAGTCAGGCGGCCATAAAAAAACGCCCCAGCCTGCAAGCAGGTTGGGGCGTTCGGTCATCGGCTCAAAAAGGAGACATTGTCATCCTTCTTGCGATGTTGCGAGCATCGGCGATAAGTTCTCGGTACTGCTAAGAGCATTAAGCTTCTTGGGCAACCGGAATCACGTTCGAGGCGATTTTTTGATACTCCTCGATTTCGTGGAAGTTCATGTAACGATATATTTCTCCAGCGAGTGCGTCAAATTCACTCATGTAGCGCTGGTACTCTTCTACGGTTGGAAGGCGGCCTTCCACGGCAGCGACGGCTGCGAGTTCCGCTGAGGCGAGGTATACATTGGCACCATCACCTAAGCGGTTCGGGAAGTTGCGTGTAGACGTAGACACAACAGTGCTTTTCGCTGCAACGCGTGCCTGGTTACCCATACACAGTGAACATCCCGGCATTTCCATACGGGCGCCAGCACGGCCATAAATGCCGTAATAGCCTTCTTCGGTAAGCTGGTGCTGATCCATTTTGGTCGGCGGCGCCAGCCAAAGGCGCGTTTTCAGGCTGCCCGCAGGCTGTTTTTCAAGTAGTTTACCGGCTGCACGGAAGTGACCAATGTTGGTCATGCACGAACCGATAAATACTTCATCAATTTTTTCGCCAGCAACGTCTGATAGCAGACGAGCATCATCAGGATCATTAGGCGCACAAAGAACGGGTTCTTTAATTTCGCTCAAATCAATTTCGATGACTTCGGCGTAGTCAGCATCTTTGTCAGCACGCATCAAGCTTGGGTTCTCAAGCCATGCTTCCATACCTTCGATACGACGGCTGATAGTGCGTTCATCACCGTAGCCATTCGCAATCATCCACTTCAGTAGTGTGATGTTGGATTTAAGGTACTCGGTGACGCTTTCTTCAGACAGGGTGATTGTACAACCTGCTGCACTGCGCTCTGCTGAAGCGTCGGAAAGCTCGAAAGCTTGCTCGACGGTCAGGTCTTCAAGACCTTCAATTTCCAATACACGGCCAGAGAAAGCGTTCTTCTTGCCGGATTTCTCAACGGTTAGCAGTCCCTGCTTGATGGCGTAGAGGGGAATGGCGTGAACCAGGTCGCGCAGTGTCACGCCCGGCTGGCGCTCACCTTTAAAGCGCACCAGTACGGATTCCGGCATGTCCAGCGGCATAACGCCAGTCGCAGCAGCAAACGCTACCAGGCCAGAACCTGCTGGGAACGAAATGCCCAGCGGGAAACGGGTGTGAGAGTCACCGCCGGTACCCACTGTGTCGGGCAGCAGCATACGGTTCAGCCAGCTGTGGATGATGCCGTCGCCGGGGCGAAGAGAGACGCCGCCACGGTTCATGATGAAGTCAGGCAGTGTGTGGTGAGTATCCACATCGACAGGCTTTGGATAGGCCGCAGTGTGACAGAATGACTGCATGACCAAGTCGGCCTGGAAGCCAAGACACGCTAAGTCTTTCAGCTCGTCACGGGTCATCGGCCCGGTTGTGTCCTGAGAGCCAACGGTGGTCATCTTCGGCTCGCAGTACATGCCGGGGCGTACGCCGTCCATGCCGCAAGCTTTGCCAACCATTTTTTGAGCAAGGGTGAAGCCCTTGCCAGTATCAACCGGCTGGTCTGGCAGGCGGAAAACATCAGAAGGCTCAAGGCCTAGCGATTCACGCGCTTTACCGGTTAAACCGCGACCGATAATCAGCGGAATGCGTCCACCTGCGCGCACTTCGTCAAGAATCAGTTGGGTTTTAAGTTCGAAGGTTGTCAGTACTTCGTCGGTACCGTGCTTGCACACTTTACCTTCGTATGGATAGACATCAATGATGTCGCCCATTTCCAGTTTGGCAACATCCATTTCAACCGGCAGTGCACCAGAATCTTCCATAGTATTGAAGAAGATCGGGGCGATCTTGGCACCAAAACAGAAGCCGCCAGCGCGCTTGTTGGGCACGTAAGGAATGTCGTCGCCGAAGAACCAGAGTACAGAGTTAGTGGCGGACTTGCGTGAAGAGCCAGTACCAACGACGTCGCCCACATAGGCAACGGGGAAGCCTTTCGCTTTAACTTCTTCAATTTGTTTCAGCGGGCCAGTCGTGCCTTGCACTTCGGGTTCAATACCTTCGCGCTCGTTTTTGAGCATGGCATTGGCATGCAGCGGGATGTCTGGGCGCGACCATGCGTCAGGCGCAGGAGAGAGGTCGTCAGTATTGGTTTCGCCAGGAACCTTAAAGACGGTTAAGGTGATTTTCTCTTCCAGTGCAGGCTTGGAGAGGAACCACTCTGCAGCAGCCCAAGACTGAATAACGTCTTTAGCAACCGCATTGCCATTTTTGGCGCGCTCTTCAACGTCATGGAACGCATCAAACATGAGAAGGGTATGCTTGAGCTGTTCGCCAGCTTCACGAGCAAGTTCTTCATTGTCTAATAGTTCGACCATGGAGACGATGTTATAACCGCCTTGCATGGTGCCGAGAAGTTTGACGGCATGGATCTTATCGATCAGCGGAGAGGTGGCTTCACCTTTAGCAATCGCGGTTAAGAAACCTGCTTTTACATAAGCAGCTTCATCAACGCCTGGGGGGACTCGGTTGGTGATTAGGTCAAGAATAAACTCTTCTTCACCTGCCGGTGGATTTTTAAGTAGCTCAATTAAGGCAGCGACTTGTTCGGCGTTCAGGGGCTTGGGCGGTACGCCCTCTGCAGCGCGTTCCTCGACATGTTGGCGGTAAGCTTCAAGCACGTTGGGGCCCTCTCATCTTCTTAATGGTGACGAGCGCATACCCACACGGTATTGAGTATGTGCCCGGACACGTGACATACGCTTGACAAACAGCGTCTGGTGGATGAGGTGGATTCTACGGGAAACTGTCGACAATGTTAAGGCGGCAAGCTCCTGAGGGCCTTGTACTTTATGTTGAGGAGATGGTGTAGGGTTTCTTAATAGCGCGTTTTTTTCTTAATTAATCCAGCGGGTGGAAGTTTTTTACCGAACAGGCGTAATTGAGGGTGAGGGCGCGTGTGATTATTGTGATGCCGCGTTACCATACTGTTTGATTATTTCGTCGTATTATTATCACTACGACAGCTGAATCGCGGGTATTGTGGTGTGGAGCTTCAATATAAGCGTAATTTTATATTAGATATGTGCTATATAAAAAGTGCTGTTACGGCTCTTTCAACAGCGAGCGTAATGGCAGGGAACAAACGCCCAGGGCGTTTATATGTTGTACAATAGTGAGATAAGCGCTTGGTAATGGTGTTATGTCGATACAATTAAATATGTTGCAACCTGTAGGTCATGCGCTTCAAGCGGATGATTTACTGCCAGAATGTCTCCATCAGTTTCTTGCGTGCTCAACGCCTGATGCATGGCTGCAATGGGCGTTGGATAACCCAGAGATACTTCTTATTGACCATGCTCAGTGTGAGAAAAAAGCCGCTTCAACGGCAATGAGCTTGCTCTATCGTTACGTTGATCAGCCGTTACTATTAAGCAAGATGTCGCAACTGGCTCGAGAAGAACTCCTGCATTTCGAGCAGGTAGTTGGCTTAATGGAGAAGCGAGGCGTGGCGTACCGTCATCTTACTGCGTCACGCTATGCCGAAGGCTTGCGCAAGCATGTGCGTAGCAATGACCCTGAGCGTTTAATTGATGTGTTAATTATAGGTGCGCTCATTGAAGCACGTAGCTGCGAGCGCTTTGCGCGCTTAATTCCTTATTTAGATGAAGAGCTTGCCAAGTTCTATCGCACGTTAGTGAAGTCAGAAGGTCGTCACTTTGAAGACTATTTGCTGCTTGCAAGACAGCAAACATCGGCATCAATAGATGACAGAATCGCCTTTTTTGTGGCGCGTGAAGCGGAGTTGATTACTTCGCCAGATACGGCTTTTCGTTTTCATAGCGGTGTGCCTGCTTAAGCCACCGCTAGTCTAGGTAGGATATGTATCATGCGCGATGCTCGTGAGACAGACCAACTGACCCTGTTTGGCCATTTCTCTTTAGCACAAGGAGAAGATGTGCTGACGCACTTCAGTTATGACAAGGTAAAAGCGCTGCTCGTTTATTTGTTGCTGCACCGACAGCCGGTCAACCGAGCTTCCCTCGCAGAGTTGCTTTGGCCAGACCAGGGGCTGTCATCGGGCAGAACCAACCTACGTCATGCGCTTCACTGTCTGCGTCAGTCGATGGGGGACAATGCCGAGCAAGTGTTGAACGTATCTCGCCAGACCATCGCTTTTCAGTTGCCTGCCCACTGGCGGGTTGACTTGCACGAATTACAGCAATTGTTGGAAGGCCCTCGAGATTTGGCGAACCTCGAAGAGGTGATGTCGTGTTATCAGGGGGATTTGATAGAAGAACTCCAGCTTGCCAACTGCAGCGAATTTCAACGCTGGTTAGTTCAAGTACGAAACGAGTGGCGTCAGCGTGTTATCCGTTTCGCTGAGCAGGTGTTAGATGCCCACTCCGATGTCCCTGACAATCTATTGGAAGGTTTAGTCAGTCGCTTTTCTGGCTACGGTCCATTTCATGAACGTCTGGTACGTCAGTTGGCCGAGAAAAATCAGATGGCGGCTGCCCATGAACAGTACAACAGCTATCTACAGTTGTTGGCGCTTTCTGGACAGCAGCCCGAACCGAGCTTTCTACAGTTAGCTAATTATTGGTCAGATGGTCACCATGATCCGCGTGTACTGAGCCCGCAAGGCGCTTTTTCGCGCGTGTTGGCAGCGGATAGTAAGCCTCTTCGCGAAGATGAAATTGAGCTGCGCCAGTTATCTGTGATGGCTATCCGGCTTAAGTTACAAGGTGATTGGCAAGATCGCGCGGCTACCCGGAACTGTTTGGCGCTTCAATTAGAGCTACTGCGCTGGTTAGAGCAGCAGTGTCATCACTTAGGTGGCTTCTGGTTGCCGGGCGCAACAGGTGGGCTTGGCTTGGCCTGCTTTGGTACCCATGGTCCGGCTCATCAGTTGGCAGAGCTGGTTGCGCTTTATGAGCACTGCCGTCTGGCGTTGCCTTTAGAGTCCCAGCGTCACTGGATCGGTGACGGTGATCCTCCAAAATTTGAGCTCGCCGCAGGTCTTAATAGCGGAAGAGTGGTTTATCTACCTGAACGTCAGCTAGCTGACCCGCTTGGCCAAGTAACCCAAGTATCACTGGAGTTAATGAGTGCCGCAGAGGGTAGCGAGTTGGTGATCTCTCAAGAAGCCAGCCAGCACATGCCGCCTGCACTTGATTTGCAACCGCGGTTGGTATCTCGTTTAGTGGCGAGCGATGGCCGCGTCCGCTTGAGAGCGTTAGTGCTGGGAGTGAATGAGGGCGGTAGGGATGCGCTACCTCCCAGTTTAGTGGGTCGAGAAACATCACTACGCACGTTAAGAGATGCGTTGGCGAGGGCAGGCATTGGTTTGCGCCAGAGTGTGCTAGTACGTGGTGCATCCGGGATGGGTAAATCTGCGCTAATGGTGGGTTTTCGCCAGTTAGAACTGAGTCGTGATGCTGCCATTTGTTGGCAGCCAACGACGCGGCTATCGGTGCTAGAGCCCTACGGTGTCGCACGTACTCTGCTCGCTTGGTATGTTGAAGCAACGCCAACTTGTGAAGCTGTTCGTCAATTGCAAGAAACGCTCTCCTTAGAGCCTCTGGAGGATGAACGTCAGCAACTGCTTGAAGAAGCGCTCGGTGTGCGTGATGTTCAAGAAGTGGCCCAGTTAACTCAGAATGGTGAGGCTATTGAGCTAGTTGTAAAGCTGTTACACCGCTTAATCGATCATCTGGCCAGTTCACGGACATTGGTACTAATGATTGATGATCTGCAATGGCTTGATGAACCTTCATTCAAGGTGTTGGCAGGGCTACAAGCTCGGTTGCCGATCAATACAGCCTTCATGCTGGTCGCCAGTCACCATGGCCGAGAGCCACTGCCGGTCAAATTGCACTGGGATCAGCAAATTACCCTTGGAAGGCTGGATGCGCAACAGTCGTCTCGCTTGCTTTCTCAGTTATCCCGCCGGTATCGCATTCATTTAAGCCCACGGCTACGCAATCAAATCATTGAGCGTTGCGATGGGGTGCCGCTGTATATGCAAGAGATTTGTCGGCGTTTAGATATGGATCGCCGTGAAGGTCGTAGTGTGCAGTTTGATGAGCTGCCCAAAGGGTTGTTAGGACTGCTGGCTAGCCGAATTGACCAGTTGGAGGGTGATCGGGAAATTGCCCACGTAGCGGCGGTATTAGGCAAGCGTTTCCGTCTTGATTTTCTGCAAGAGTGCAGTGGTTGGGAAAAGCCGCGGCTGTGCCAAGCAATTGAGCACATGCGTCAACTGGAAATTATCGAGCCAGTGGATAAAGACGGGGGCGAGCCAGAGCATCAGTTTAGCCACCAACTGCTGCAAGAAGCCGCTTATCTTTCGTGCCCTAGGGATGTGCGGGTTAAGCTTCATCAGCAGGTAGTCACGCTGATTGAAGAGCGCTTCCCTGTATGGATTAGCCGCCACCCTGGTGATTTTGCAACCCACCTACGCCGCAGCGGCCACTACGCCAGGGGCGCTCGTTACTTTGAACTGGCCGCGCGGGAAGCCCTCAAGGTGAGCGCTAACCGTACGGCACTGCGCATGGCAGACTTCGGACTTGCTAGCCTGCGTCATGTCGATCATGAAGTTGAGCGCGAAGTGAGCCTGCTGACCGTGCGTGGCCAAGCGGCCTTCGCCTTAGAGGGGCATGGTTCGCCCACTGCGCATGAGAGCTTCGTGCGTGCGAGGGAGTTGCTCCGCCAGTCGGGTGGCGCCGCCACGGAAGATCCAGAAGACCTTGAGCAAATATTTTTGGTTAAGTGGGGCTTATGGGTTGGTCGAAGTCAGCGCTATGCCCACGCCGATGCATTTGCACTCGCCTCGACGCTGGCAGACATTGCTGGGCGTTTAGAGGATCCGCGCTACCAAAGGCTGGCAGATTATGCGCGGGCGCATTGCGAATACTGGGCTGGACGCATTCAGCAAGCGCATGACCACCTGGACGAAATTGACCCGCTCAATGCGCAAATGATGATTGAATGGCTGCCATTCTCTGATCACCCGCAAGTAACCGCGGCTTCTTTCCAAGGCTGGGCGCTCTGCTTGCGTGGTGACTACCAGCGCGCAGAGCGGCATATCTCTTCCGCGATCCGATTAGCTGAAAAAATTGGCCATCCAGGTACGCTTGCCATGGCGTTGATGTTTTCCGCTGCGCTTTATCGGCAGCTTGGCCATGTACATCTAGCAGCACGACACGCTGAGCGTGCTGCTGCAATGACGGGTACGCCCGATTTGCAACTGTGGCAGATTTCTGCCCAGGGGATTCTTGGCTGGCAGCGAGCGCTGGCGGGTGACCAGGGGGGCTTAGTGCAGGTGCGGGACAGCCTGGACCAGATGGCAGAGCTGAATGGGCGTGATCGCTATCAGCGTCCGGTCCTATGGTACTCAGATGCATGTATTGAGCTTGGCGAGTTAAAAGCGGCTGAAGATTATCTGGATCAGTGTCTGGTCATTGCCAAAGAGCGCACAACGCTCTTTTTACCTGAGTTGGCAACGCAGTTAGCTAAAGTGCGTGATTTGCTCGGGCACCCTGCTAATGAAGTGAAAGCGCTGGCTGAAATGGCCATTAATCAGGCCCGTGAGCATGGCAATCGCCATCAGGAGCTTGCGGCGCTCGAGCTTTGGCTGACGCGTATTGCACCAAACGACTTGCAGGCCAAAGAAGCATTTAGGCGCTTATTGAGTGAAGTGAGCCATAGTGATGCGCCAGTGCTTGTTCGCTGGGTTAGTCTGCTTGATAGACGGTTGCCCCACGCGGTAAGTGTTGAAAACGAAACCTGAACGGGTGACTAACGGGTTGATGTTTCCAGCCAGTTAAGTGTGGCGAGCGCCTCTTCTCGGTGCTCGCCACACACATCAGCATCATAGTCGAACCGCGCACACACAGCGGGACGGCTAGGATCGCCAAATAACCTGCATAGATTGTCATCACTTAACTGTACGCATCGAACGCCCGCCGGTTTGCCATTTGGCATGCCGGGTATATAAGAGGTGATCGACGGTGCAATACAGCAAGCACCGCAGCCAGCTCGGCAGGCGGCGGTGTCTGTTGCGAAAACGTGACTACTCATGGCGAGGCTTCTGCCGTCGCGCCTTTATCAATCCCCTCAAAGGCTTGAACCAGTGTTTTATGGCCGCTGTGATCTGCAATACTCTTGGCAAGCCATAACGCAATATTCTCGACGGTTGTCGGCTTGGGCAGTACACAGCAGCGTTCTTGAGGCAGCGTGATCGAAAATGTGCCTTGTGCCGACTGATAACGGCAAGTCAGCTTTTCATCAACCTGGCTTTCAATATCGGCCTGTTCAAGCAGGTATCGATTATCCAGCCATGCTGCCCAGCGCTGCTCAAGCGCTGGCTGACGTGCCTGCTGCTGCCAGATAAACAGGCGCGAGCGGTGGCCATGGGCAATCCGCTGACAGTTGCCGAGATGCCGTTTCAGTCCGCATAGGCAGCGCCGTCTATAGGCTCGTCACTCAGCGTTAGCGTGACACTGTGGACATTAGCTGGCCGTTGCTCTTGCTTCGTCAGCTGTGAGCTTAAATAGTGGGTGACACGCTCAACAGTGATGGTATCCCAGGGGAGCAAGGTAAATGCTTGGGCTGGCCCGCGAACTTCCATTTCGTAAGGAGTCGCTGTTCTAATGCAGATACCTTCAGCGCAGTCAGTAACCTTAATGCCGGGCGCGTTGACAGGTACGAGCAGCGTATGGTCTAGGCCACTATCGAGTGTGCGTTTGATCCAAGGCTTAACTTCCCCGAAGTCAAAAAGCATACCATCTTCGCCTAGCTCCCCATCCAGTTGAGCATCTACTTGCCAGCTACAGCCTACCAACCCTTTTGTAGGGCACCACAGTGAAACATCAATATGGCTGAGACGATTTACAAATAACGCCATTACTCAAATCCTGCAATCTTGTGCGTTTGAAGCGATAGCCGCCACTGGGGGTTAGCCATGCAATACTCGGTGGTTGCCTGAACCGTCGCGTGATTTCTCTGCGCTATGCCGTGGTCCATCGGCTGCAAAAAAAAGTGGTTGAAGTCCAAATTGGCGAATTGAGTGGGTGGCGCTGCAGATTGTGGGAAAACCAGCTTTAACTCATCGCCACGGGTGACCACCAATGAGTTTGTGCCCTTCGGGCTAACACATAGCCAGTCAATTCCTGGCGGTGGTATGACCGTTCCATTCGTTTCAACAGCCACTTCAAATCCATCGCTGTGTAGTAGTGCGATCAGCGGGGTATCAAGCTGGAGTAATGGCTCGCCGCCAGTGAATACCACGTAGGGCGTTGCTCTCCCCGCATGAACTGGCCAAAGGGCTTTAATGTGATCAGCGAGTTCACGTGGAGTGTTAAAGCGCCCACCGTTAATGCCATCCGTACCGATAAAATCGGTGTCGCAAAAGGAGCATTTTGCGCTGGCGCGATCGATTTCACGCCCAGACCACAAATTGCAGCCGCTAAAGCGGCAAAATACGCTGGCACGGCCTGCCTGTGCACCTTCGCCCTGCAAGGTATAAAAGGCTTCTTTGACGTGATACATCAGCTGGTAACCTGTGCAGGGGTAGATTCATACGCCAGTGGGTCTGAAGTATTGTTGGCTGCGAACGCCGCCAGCCGTTCACGGCAACTGCCACACTTGCCGCAAGCCAGTGGGCGCCCTTCATAGCAGGTCCAGGTATCACGGTAGTTCAGGCCCATTGCTAAGCCATCGCGCAAGATATCGGCTTTGCTCGATGCTAGATAAGGTGCATGCAGCGTTATCGGTTCAAAATTAGCGATGCCAGCGACCTGGTTCATTGCGTGAACAAATTCAGGGCGGCAGTCAGGGTAGAGAATATGATCACCGCCGTGGGCGCCGTAATCGACACGCCCCGCACCGATATTAACTGCCTTAGCAATGGCTAACGAAAGCAGAATCATATTGCGGTTAGGGACAACGGTGGTAGGGAGGTTATCAGCGGCGTAGTCACCTTCAGGCATTGATATATCTGGGTTGGTCAGCGCTGAGTTATCAATTAAACCGTGAATAGCACGTATATCAACGACTTGATGGGGAATATCGTGCTGCTTACAAACGGCTTTCGCTATGTCCAGTTCTTTGGCGTGGCGTTGGCCATAATCAAAGGAGAGCGCATGAACCTCGAGCCCTTCTTTAATTGCGCGGTGAAGAACGGTATAGGAGTCCATGCCGCCGGAATAAATCACAACGGTAGATGACGCGTCTGCGCCAGAGGTAGGGGGTAACGACATAATAATTACTCATTGGCCGGAGAATTTATTGAGTGCTTTAGCGTCGCGCTAAATGAGATTCCGGGGTCCGGTCCGGAAGGACGGCAGTTTACGCAATGCGGGCTTGCCTGGCCAGTGGTAGCGGCAATTGGTACCATTTTCTGTTCGGTATGCGCATGGGCCAACATGCTAAGCTAATCCTTCTAGTCGTAAGGGATGAATCCATGGCCACCATAGAACATAGCGAAATTATTAATGCTCAGCCTGAAAGAGTGTTTGAACTGCTGAGCCGAGTTGAAGATTTTGCTGACTATTCTGATCTCATTAGATCAATTGATACCTTAGGCGATAACCGTTATCGCTGGCATGTCCACGCGGTGGGTATGGATTGGTCATTTGATGTGGCAGTAACCGAGATCAAGCCACCTTATGTGCTGGCATGGGAATCATTGGAAGGCGTTAAAAACCAAGGTCGTTATCAATTGCGTGAAGTGCCGGAGGGGACAGAGGTATCGCTTACGCTGAGTTATGAGATCCGTAACCGATTGATGGAAAAAGCGGTGAATCGTGCTGCAAAGCCATTAGTAGGAAAAGTGAGCAGGCAAATTCTTGAGCGCGTTGAAGCTCGCCTCAACAGTTGATGGCTATATTGGCGCCGTTAGTGAGCGGCGCGCAAAGAGGTGTTCAGCAGCAATCAAGCTCGTTTGTGCATCGAGGCATCAAGGTGGTCGACAACTTCGGCCCAGTCGGCATCATCTTCCACGGCCTCACGAAGAAAATCAGCTTGGCCTTCGTTCCAGCAGGGTGCCTCCGCGAGCGGCATTTCTTTGGGAAGGGGGGAGTGGCGCTGAATAAAGTGCTCTATGGACTCTGCATCCGAGCGTAGCCCGAGTTGTTCAAATAGCTCGCTAAAATAGTGTACAGGCCGTTCCATACGCTGCTTTCCTTTTGGTTGTTAGCGTATGTTTAAACATAGCGTGTATAAGTGACTACGCCAGTGCGAATTGATCGACGTGCGGTGTTTAGCGCTCGCCGACAAGTGGCGTTAAAAATCGCTGGCGTCGAATGTCCATGGAAAGGGGTTGAGCCAATAGGTGAACGAGTTTGGTGAAAGCGGCTTCCGGTGTCATGTTATCTCCAGACAGTAGGCCCGCTTCTGCTAGACCGTGGCCCGCTGCGTACTCGCCCATATGAATGCTGCCCTGGGGGCACTGGCTAACCGCGGCCAGCAGTTTTCCTTCGCCACTGGCGTTAGCAATGACATCAATGATTGCAGGGTCGTTGGGTATATTACCTGCTCCCCAAAGCTGCAGTAGAGCCCCCTTAACGCGCGAATCACCGAGCAGAGCTTCCAATTGCCAAGGCGATATACCTGGCCACAATGCTAGTCTGATAACGGCGCCATCGGAGACGGCTTGATAGTCTGCAAGCTCAAAGCGGGGCGCGCCGCGTTGTTGAAACCCTAAACCTCTACTTGGGTAATAAATGAAGTCATCGCCAACGCGTTCACCGATACAGGGGTAGCTTGGTGAGATAAATGCATCTAAGGATTCCGTGTGTTGTTTAATCGCTCGTGCCCCCCTCAGAAGGCGATTTGAAAAATAGATCGCCACCTCTTGTAACTCAACGTTTGCAGCAAACCTTAATGCTCCGTAAAGGTTGCCGATTGCATCGCTATCAATCATTTCAAGAGGATGCATAGAGCCTGTTAACACAACCGGGCGGTCAATCCCCTGTAGCTGATAGGCAAGACTCGACGCGGTCCAGCTTAGGGTATCCGTGCCGTGGATAACGACAAATCCACGGTAGTTGGCTAAGTGGGCTGCAATATCGTTGGCAATCTGTTGCCAAGTCAGCGGCGTCGCTGCACTTGAGTCGATCAATGACGCATAACTAAGCACGTCATAAGCGGGAAGGGCATGTTGGTGCAGTATAGGAAGCTGGCTTAGTGCGTCTGCCATGCGATCTTGAAAGTTCCCCCCTGGGGCTAGTCCCTTTACATTTGGCTGCATGCCAATGGTGCCGCCAGTATAGATGACCAGCACACGTTCTTGAGTGGGGGCGGCGTTTGCCAGGGGAGAAGTGATGCTCATAGCCGTTTCCTGAATTGGGCGAATCTAAAAGGGTCTTTCTCAATCGTAGCGTCTAAGTACGTGTGTCTAAGTACGTGTGTCTAAGTGCTTGTGTCTAAGTACCTGTGCCTAAGTGTCCGTGCCTCTGTATGCTATTGAAACAGGCTCTGCAAACTGAGGCAGGTATTGCCTTGCACGACGGCTAACCGCGATGTACTAACAACTCACCGCTATGATCGTCTAATTGGCGGTTACGCCCAGCCAATAAGGCAAATCCGCAACAAATAACAATTAGCAGAATAAGCAGCCATGCTATGTGGGCTAACTCTGCTCCGGCTTGCAGCATCAGACCAACCCCAAAAGGGCCTAGCGCTGCCAACGTATAGCCGCCACCCTGTACTAAGCCAGAAAGCTGCCCCGCGAGACGCGAGTTAGCCGTTCGTAACACCAACAGGCTGAGTGCTAAGCTGAAGCTGCCGCCTTGACCAATACCAAGAAGTACCGCGCCGGGCCACTTCCAGGCTAGTGGCGCAATAAGCAACATCCAAAGCCCTAGTGCAGTGCTAAAAAGAACTAGTAGTAAGGCAGGGCGTTGATCGTGGGTTAAGCGGGCTAGCCAAGGTGCGCCCAGTGCTGAAACTAACTGACACATGATTGAGATGGCCATTGTCCAGCCGGCCGCAGCTTCATCATAGCCTCTGTAGACTAATAAGGTGGGCAGCCAACCAAACACAATGTAAGCCATGGAAGACTGAATGCCCATGAACAGCATGACATGCCACGTAAGTGGCTTACGCATTAATTGGGCGAGCGAAGAAGAGCTTCTTGGCTTGAGTGGGGTGTGTTGGGCCGTTGGCATGTTGATCACCCATAGTGCCAGGGCTACTAATGCTAACAGTGACCAGCTCATTAGACTCAACTGCCAGCTGCCTAGCCATTGCATCAGCGGAACACTAAGACCAGCGCCTAAAGCACCGCCGAAACATAACGCCATGGTGTATAAACCAGTCAGAAGATCGGCGCTGTGGGGAAGCTCGCGTTTAACAAGCGCTGGTAGAAGGGTGCCGCTAAGGCCGATCGCGCTGCCTGCCATTGCTGAGCCAATAAAAAGCGCGCCAGGCACTGGCATGCCTCTTAAGATTAAACCGCAAGTTAATAAAAGCAGTGCACTACTCAGGGCCCGTTCGCTGCCCAACTGTTTAGCCAATAGGGGAGCAAGTGGGGCTGACAAGCCTAAAAAAAGCACGGGCAACGTGGTTAAAATGCCCGCTGATGCAGGACTTAACCCCGCAGTTTCTTGCAGTCGGGAAAGCAGCGGCGCAACTGATGACATAGCAGGGCGTAAATTAAGCCCTACTACGAACATCAGAACAATAAAGGTGTATGTGCGACGAGAAGCCATGCTGACATTTACTTGAGGTGGGGGCGTAAGTCGCCGCGTACCGCATCAAGCAGGGTAATGAAATGATAATCTTGCTGCGTGTCTAAGCAGTCTACGCGCACCTCGGTACGCATCCCCTTATCAATATTCAGCTTGTCGTAGATTTCGAGGGTTAATTTACGTGCAGGTTTATCCCCAGGTGTAATAATGCCGTCTTCCAGCGTAAAGGTTTCCAGTAACGTTACCCGTACTCGCGTGCTGCTCTCTTCGCTAAGTACCCGTCGTACAAATAACCATCCTTCACAGGGTAGCGATTCGTTATCATTACGTTCACGTAAGAAAAGTGTGCGATAACAAGCGCCCTCTGTAGAGGCTTTTTCAGCCATGCTGCGATACGCCTGCAGCACTTGTCCAGCCGATGCCCGGGCATCTTCTAGCCGCTGTGAAATACCTTGGTGCTCACGGCTTAGTTGCTCCTGGCGTTGAAAGGTAAGCCACTGGCGGTAATCGTTAATAAGTTGAGACGACGCCATAATCACTCCATGAATAAGTTAAGCTGTGCCAGCGGAATACGCGAAGCGACAACCTTCGCATATTCCTAAGCTAAGGGCTAGCGACGGGCGCGACGACGACGTTCACCGCCTGTATTAGCTGCTTGCCCTTCCGGTTTACGTTTGGCGCGGGGCTGCTTCTGACCACGGCGGCCATTTTCAATCGGCTCGGGCTTGGCGTTTGGATCAGGTTCAAAACCGGGTTCGATACGTTTAGGCAGGTTTTGCTTGATAAGACGCTCAATCCCACTCAGCAAGCCGTGTTCGTCGACACATACGAGCGAAACTGCTTCGCCATCGCTGCCCGCTCGGCCGGTGCGTCCAATACGGTGAACATAATCCTCTGCCACATTGGGTAAGTCGAAATTAACGACATGGGGAAGTTCGTTGATATCTAGCCCGCGAGCGGCAATGTCAGTGGCGACAAGTACCTGCAAATCACCGCTTTTGAAAGCACCTAGTGCACGTGTTCTAGCCCCTTGGCTCTTATTGCCATGGATGGCCATGGCGGGTATGTCTTGCTTAGAGAGCTGCTCTGCTAAGCGGTTCGCGCCATGTTTGGTGCGTGTGAAAACGAGTACCTGAAACCAACCATGCTGCTGAATTAAATGGGCCAGCAGCTCGCGTTTTTTATCACGATCTACTCGGTAAATGGTTTGCTCAATTTTTTCAGCGGTCGTGTTGCGAGGTGCGACTTCTATTAACGCTGGGTTGTTGAGCAGCTGTTGCGCCAATAACTGTATGTCGTTGGAGAATGTTGCAGAGAACAGCAGGTTTTGACGCTGTTTCGGTACTAAGCGCAATAGACGCTTGATATCATGGATGAATCCCATGTCGAGCATGCGATCAGCTTCGTCGAGCACCAGGATTTCTACGGCCGATAGATCCACGTGGCCCTGCTGATGCAAGTCTAGTAGCCGACCTGGCGTGGCGACCAACACATCAAGCCCCGCTTTGAGTGCATCCACTTGTGGCTGTTGGCCAACACCGCCGAAAATAATATGCGAGCGTAAAGAGAGGTGCTTGCCGTAAGCGGTTACGCTTTCGCCTACCTGGGCAGCAAGCTCGCGCGTAGGCGTGAGCACTAACGCGCGTACTTGGCGTTTGCCGGGGCGCTTGCCATTCGCTAACCGCTGTAACATGGGCAACGTAAAGCCAGCGGTTTTGCCTGTGCCAGTTTGTGCACTGGCGAGCATGTCGCGACCTTCAAGTACAACGGGTATAGCTTTTTGTTGAATAGGGGTAGGCTGCGTATAGCCCTGCGCGGTAACCGCCCGTAGTAAATCGTCGTGCAGACCAAGTTCAGAAAAGCTCATGCGTTCTCCGCAATCGCTTAGTAAGTGACGCCGCTTGGCGTCGTCGTTACTGAGCGTAATGTTCAAAAAGCGAGGATGGTACACCTTCGCGGCAGCGAAGTTTGCCAGATAAAGCACGCTGCCGCGATGGTCATTTTTTTGCCGATCAAGACGGTGAAATAGACATTGGCTTGAATCGGGGGTGACGTGGTGATGCTGAA
The DNA here is from genome assembly GCF_014897875.1 of Halomonas sp. 3A7M. NCBI lineage: Bacteria > Pseudomonadati > Pseudomonadota > Gammaproteobacteria > Oceanospirillales > Halomonadaceae > Halomonas > Halomonas sp. 3A7M. The sequence goes on along the minus strand of NZ_JABUZD010000113.1, from coordinate 10,042 downwards.
AGATGACTCCTTTAGTATATCATGGATACTTCATTTCAGCGTTTAACCTAGAGGCTGGATGCCTTACTGATGTCACATCTGAAAATAATTTCCTTCGCGGATCTCGTTGGCGATTTGCAGGGCCACCTTATCCCAGCTTTCGCCAAGTGAGCGAACGAGAGCAGGGTAGCCGTCCTGCTGGAGCTCGGTCTCTGCAGAAAAACTTTTTAGCGCAAGTAGGTTGTTATCTGCGCCGCGTAACTGCCATTGGCCACTGGTGACCGCTCGCCCGTCGTGCCGCCCCTGAAATTGATCAACTTCAAGTAGTAATGTGAGCGCTTCAGGTGCATTGCCATCCGCATGAACGACCTGAATGGACGTGAGTTCTTGGGATAGTTGAGCACGTAATGCACGTTCTAATTGGCGTCCAATACTTTCAGCCCATTGGTGTTCGCGGGCTTCAATTAGGGTGATGTCATCAAGCTGCATGACGATGCCGTCCACATCCAGATAATGTGCTAAACGTGGTGCTCGCACTTGCAGTGTGCCGATCGGCTGGTTTGGCGAACTCACTGCATTTTCGCTTGGTAGCATGTAGCGAGAGGGTGGTGTGACACTGCTAGCGCAAGCACTTAGCTGTATGCAAAGGCCAAGTAGTGATAAATAGCGGATTGCCTTATAGCGCATAGTAAGCTCCTTCTTAGCGTGGTGCGCGAGGCACGGGATCTTGAGTATCCAGGTTGTCGAATAAGAGCGCTCTTGGGTTTTCATTTAATGTGCGAGTAAGTGGTTGTAAGTCGCGCATTAAGCGATCCAGCCGTTGAATAGCCGTTGTTAAATCCTGATAGGCTGGAGATGACGGTGATACACCTTGCAAGGTGTTACGCAGCTCCTCAAGAGTCGCATTTACGTTTCCGCCCACTGCCTGAGTATCGGGATCATTCAGCAACTGGTTGATGGAGGTGCTTACTTGGCGTATCTCGTTGAGCACACTTTCAGATGCTTGTAAGTTTCGGTCTAAACCTGCAAGTAATGGCTCAACTTCAAGCGCGTTTAATTTCTCAAGCAGGCTGGTTATCTGCGCTTGGATCTGTGCAAAGCCGCCAGCAACAGTAGGGAATACTGTCCGCTCGGAGAACATTTCGGCGACATATTCATCAGCTAAATCGCGTTGAAAATTAAGATCAACGAAAAGTGCACCCGTTAATAGGCTGCCATTTTTGAGTGATGCACGTAGCCCTAAGCCAAAAAGGCGCTTAAAGCGTGAGTCCCACTGTTCTATGTCGATGTCGGCATTCTCAATGCCCAACCGCTGAGGCTCGATTCGAATCAGCACTGGGATGGCAAACTGAGAACGCGAGTCGGGCTGTGGAGCGGTAAAGTTCCAGGGTACCGACGCAACCGTACCGATTCTTACCCCGCGAAATTCGACGGGCGCACCTTTCGATAATCCGCGAACGGTATCATCAACCAATAGCACGTACTCTAAATACTGATTGAAGGTTCCTTCCCGGGCAGTATTTTCATCCGCATAGAGATTAAAGCGTGCATTGGGTTCTACGGGTTGCCCCATCGGCAAGTCTTCTGGCACGCCAAACGTAACGCCGCCTCCCAGTAATGCTTCAAGAGACTCCACGTTGACACGTACACCATCGGCATCTAGTTGGAAATCAACACCGCTTGATGTCCAAAATCGAGTGCTATCCGTTACTAACTGGCCGTAGGGTTCTTCAATAAATACTTGGTGGTGCATGGTGCGAGATTCCGCGTCAAACCGAGTATCTTCAACTCGTCCTACGGTATAGCCCTGGTAAGAAACAGGGTCTCCTATACGCAGTGAGTTACCCAGTTGACTGACTAAGCTGATTTGCAAACCAGCCTGCCCAGCTGGGGCAACTGGTGGTGTATCACTTACCGTAAACTCGCGCTCAGGTTCATCAGACTGACCTGCCTCTAGCTGAATATAGGCACCCGACAATACCGTGCCCAGCCCGCTAATGCCCTCGCGGCCGATGCGCGGCTTTACCACCCAGAATCGGCTATCTTCCCTTAGCATCGCTTCCGCTTCTGGTTGGATGCGGGCGGTCATAACGGCATGGGAAAGGTCATCAGATAAGCGAACGTTTTGGACTCTGCCTATTTCAACATTGCGGCTGCGAATAAGCGTGCTGCCCGCTTCAATACCTTCCGCGCTGTCCATTGTTAGTGTAACGAGCGTGCCTCGGCTGGCGTAGTTGTCGTAGGCAAGCCACAGTCCGATCACAACAGCAACGATTGGCACGATCCAAATCGGAGAGAGCCGTGTTTGCGGTGATGACTTCGCACGATGTAAATCGTTGTTGTCGTTGGTATCGGCTTTCTTTGGTGTTGAATCATTAGCCATCAACAGTTTCCTTGGTGGCCGTGTTACGGCGTGTAGAGCGAGGGGGCGGAGTGTCCCAAATTAAGCGCGGGTCAAACGTCATGGCTGCTAACATTGTGAGCACAACGACGGCAGCAAACGCGAGCGCCGCCGGCCCTGGTGTAATTGACATTAACGACCCTGCGCGAATCAGAGCTACTAATATTGAAACCACAAATACGTCAACCATTGACCATCGGCCTATAAATTCAGTCAGCCGATAAAGTCGAGTTCGGCTTTGTGCGTTGAGTTCGTTGCTGTGCTTAATGACCATACAGAGCCAAACCAGTGCGACCAGCTTACCAACGGGAACAATAACACTCGCCACAAAGATAACCACGGCCACGGGCCAGGAGCCCATTTGGATCAGCTGTACAACCCCACCGATGATCGTTGAGGGTGATGAGTGCCCTAAGCTAGTCGTGGTCATAATAGGGTATACATTAGCAGGGATATACATCACCGCTGCTGCAAAAAGCAGTGCCCAGGTGCGTTGCAAGCTGTGTGGTAATCGTGGGTGGAGCTTTTCTTGGCAGCGCAGACAGTGCCCCTTGGCATGCTCATTAAGCCGATTAATTAGGCCGCAAGTTGGGCAGCCGGTTACCCCTTGGCTTGCCGCTGTCGTTCCTGTGAGAGTGCCTTCTGGCGCGAGGGGTTCTTTCTCTAAAGAGAACCACATCCAATCTGAATCAATGGATTGTGTCGTTAACAGTAAAAGGATGGCAAACGCGCTGAACGCCCAGAAGGAGATGCCTATTTCAATGTGTGCCATGCCAGCTATTTTTATCAAGCTCACCAGCGCCCCAACGATGAAGACATCCGCCATCATCCATGGGGTAAGCCTCGCTAGTGAACGAGCGATGTCCCGACTAAACGGCATTGGATGGCCGCGAAGTAAACCAAACTGAAGCCAGATCACGCTAATTAGATAAATAGCGGGCAGCACAACAATGGTCATAATGACAGCGATAGCGACAACAGGCTGATGAAAAGCGATGAGCGTAGTGGCAGTCTGTGAAAGTTCTATACGATTACCAATGCCACTGATGCTAAAGCTAACAAACGGAAATGATACTGCTGCAAGTAGCGCTATCAAGGATGAAAGCGCAAGCGCCATGCTTCTCTGAGCAGGATAACGATGCCGCTTTACCAGCACATGTGAACAGCGTGGGCAAGATGCTTTCTCTCCAGAGCCGAGCGGAGGGAGTGCAGACACCCAGTCACACTCATGGCAGGCGCGTAAGCGTCTACGCTGGGCGCGTGCTTCAGGAGGGCGGCAGTCGACCTGTGGTGAGTTCACCCGCAAAGAAGGTCGTTTGATAAACTGAAAATGAGGCAACTGCTAATTCTCAATACGTTGAGGAATCCAAATTAGTACGGTGGGCAGATACTACTGTCAAATCGAGATTAATCTTCGCCCCGTAAAACAGCACTTGACCTAACCAACTAGTTAGACAAGGATGCCTCGGCAATGGTGCCTAATGATAGTGCCTAACATTACGTTATTAAGGAAATGAAATAATGTTGCTCCCTTTTTTGGCTGTAGTTTTGGGCTTGGTGCTTCTTGTATGGAGCGCTGAGAAATTTATCGATGGTGCTGCAGCTACCTCTAGGTGGTTAGGACTATCGCCTCTATTAATTGGCATGCTGGTTATTGGTTTTGGCACCTCTGCACCAGAAATGATGGTGTCAGTGTTGGCGGCCATGCAAGGAAATCCTGGTTTAGCGGTAGGTAACGCCTATGGTTCCAATATCGCTAATATTGGCCTTGTTTTAGGTTTTGTCGCGTTGATCGCTCCTTTAGCGGTGCATTCTGGTGTGATCCGTAAGGAGATGCCACTGTTGATAGGTGTCATGCTTTTGACGGGTTATATGCTTTATGACGGTTGGATTTCTCGCGGAGAAGCCGTCTTACTGCTAGGTGCGTTGGCGCTCTTTATTGGGGTTAGTATTGTTCGTTCACGAGGACAGCAAGATGATCCGCTAGTGGGTGAAGTAGCAGAAGCGCTGGATAGTAAGCCCATGTCTCGTGGCAAGGCGTTTATGTGGACGCTAGTTGGACTAGTCTTGTTGATCGCTAGTTCGCGCATACTGGTGTGGGGGGCGGTCGAAATAGCGGTAGCTTTTGGGGTTAGCGACTTAATTATTGGCTTAACCGTTGTAGCAATAGGAACATCCTTGCCAGAGCTTGCTTCTTCTATCAGCGCTTTGCGGCGCAAAGAGCATGATATGGTGCTAGGTAATGTCGTAGGTTCTAACCTGTTTAACAGTTTGGCTGTGGTAGGTCTTGCCGGCGTTATTACACCCATTGAAGTAGGGCGCGAAGTGCTAATTCGTGATTGGAGCGTCATGACCTTTATGACCCTCATGATGGTGTTCTTTGCTTTCTCTTGGCGGGGGCGCCCGCGGCGTATAAACCGTATCGAGGGTGGCGTACTGTTCTCTATGTTCATTGCTTACACTGGCTACATGGTTAGCATCGTAGTGATGTCCTAACTGCGTCAATGCGACACAGTTTTGAAGAAGCGCTAGTAGTGTATAACGTTTGTCACAGCATCAAATGACAACACATTCGAATCTCAGGCCTAGTTGCTGTGTCGCTGCATCGTGCCTAGAGCCCATGCTCATTGCTAAAGTGCAGCACCAGTAAGGCTTAACTAAGCTTGTGTGGCCCAGCAGTGGGATGCTTATCCAGGTCTTAGGAGAGTGTGATGGAGCTTGCCCTCTGCGTACTATCGCGAATTCAGTTCGCCTTTGTGGAGTATTTCCATGCAATTTTTCCAGTTTCTACTATCGGGCTGGTCTCCTATATAGCATTACTCCATGGGCTTTTCTTTAAAACCCAAAACCCAGCTTGGGACCGTCTTTCGCTATTTTGGACAAAAGTGTTTGCGGTTGTCTTTAGCTTGGATGTATCCATTGCTGGCAAGGCGCGACCATCAAATGAGGAGTGCCACTAACCTTATGGCTACCTCTCAATCAGGTCAGGTAATACCCTTAACTTCACGCTCATGGTTGAAATCTCTTGCTCGGCGTGAACACAAAAAGCTCACACTAGCCGCAATAGGTGGCGTGCTTGCAGGGGGGCTTACGGTTTTACTAGTGGTGGGGCTTGCATGGTGCATTGATCAGCTTGTCATTCATGGTCGCTCACCGGCATCACTGACAGTTGTTTTCTTGGGGTTGGTGGCAGTGGTGCTGTGTCGCTCACTACTTCAAGCAATGCAAGAAGCCAGTAGTGCAGAGGCAAGTCTTCGTATTCGCCAGCATGCGCGAGAGGAGTTGTTAAATAAGGTGGCGACGCTTGGCCCCGTTTGGCTTACTCGCCAACAGAGTGGGGCGATAGCGACTCAGGCGGTAGAGCATATTGACGCGTTAGACGGTTATTTCGCGCGTTTTTATCCTCAGATGAGGATTGTCGTCGCATTACCGTTACTTATCCTTTGCATTGTTGGATGGCTGGACTACCTTGTGGCCATCTTTTTGTTGCTTTCTGCGCCACTTATCCCGCTTTTTATGGCGTTGGTAGGTATGGGCGCTGAGCGTTTGAATCGTGATCAATTTATGGCCGTGTCGCGTTTGTCGGCCCACTTTGTAGATCGAGTCAGAGGGATGACGACGCTCCAGCTGTTTGGCCATACCAAGTCAGCACAAAAAGATGTTTGGTATGCCACCGATGACTATCGACGACTAAGTATGCGCACGCTGCGTCTAGCGTTCCTGTCATCCGCGGTGCTTGAGTTTTTTGCATCCGTGGCGATTGCGGTTGTGGCCATGTATGTCGGTTTTGGTCTACTTGGTTATATCGACTATGGGCCATCCTCCGCTCTAACCCTCTTCACTGGGCTAGCCGTTTTATTGCTGGCACCCGAGTTTTTTCAGCCTCTACGAACGCTATCCCAGCACTATCATGACCGTGCAGCAGCATTAGGGGCGGCTGAAAGTATCGTGGCAATACTTAATGAGCCAGATCTGGTTCCTTCAGCCACGTCAGTGCCTCATTCAGAGAATACAGTTATTGAGTTTTGCGGGGTTGGTGTTGGATATGAGGGGCGTGCCACGGTCTTGTCCAACCTGAACGCTACCATCCGACGTGGTGACGTGGTTGCTATCACTGGTGAATCAGGTAGTGGTAAATCATCCATCCTAGCCTTAATGGCTGGTTTTATGATGCCTAGCAGCGGTGAGTGCCGCTATCGTCACAGTGGTCAGGTTGCTTGGCTGGATCAAACGCCTTGCATTATTCAGGGAACTCTTGCCGATAACCTGCGCTTAGCGGCCCCTGAAGCTGATCAGGTGTCAATGGTACGAGCACTGCAACGGGCAGGGCTGGGTGAGTTGTTATCCCAGCTACCAAATGGTCTGGAAAGCCTGGTAGGCGAGCGTGGTGTCGGACTGTCTGGTGGCCAAGCACAGCGTCTTACGCTGGCGCGTGTCTACCTTAGCGAGGCGCAACTGGTTTTATTAGACGAACCGACGGCAAGCCTAGACGCTATCACTGAGAAGGTTGTCATTCAGGCACTGCTAGATTGGGCAAAGGAAGGCCGTACGCTAGTTATTGCAACGCACCACCCTGCGCTGGTAGCCGTTGCTAATCGTCATTTTACCTGTGAAGCCGGTCAGCTTATTGAGGCGACGGTATGAAGCAGTTTTATCGCGATATGAAACCATGGCTGCTCATAATGCTGCGTCGTCGTCAGCGTTTCTTTATGGGGGCATTGTTAGCGTTGGTGACGCTCCTGGCAGGTCTTGCACTGTTAGGGCTTTCGGGTTGGTTTATTGCCGCGTGTGCGTTGGCTGGCATCGCGTTGGCAGCTGGATTGCCCGTTACTTTGGATATTTATGTTCCCGGTGGCGGTATTCGTTTTTTTGCACTGCTGCGAACGGTGGCACGTTACGCGGAGCGTCTTTATAACCACAATACCGTACTGACATTATTAGCTGATTTGCGCTACCGCGTATTTGGCGATTTAACCAGGTTGGATGAGGCAACCCTTAAGCGCCGCCGCGCGAGTGAATGGCTAAGTCGCTTAACGTCGGATATTGATACGCTTGACAACCTGTATCTGCGCTTGCTTATCCCTCCGTTAGTTGGGCTGTTAAGCATCCTGGTGGTATCTGGCTTTATCGCTATTTGGGTGCCAGTGTTGGGTGGTTTGATAGCCGCTGTGTTGAGCGTGCTATGGCTTGTAGTGACGCTTGGCTATGCGTGGTTGGGGTTTGGTAATAGCCACCAGCAAGTTAGCGACCAAGAAGAGTTACGCCGTCTAGTGCTTGATCAAGTACAAGCGTCGGCTGAGCTAATGAGTTACCAAACTAATCCTTGGTACCGTACGCGGATTAATCAGCACGAAGACCAAGCGCTAAGTAATCAGCGTCAGCTTGCTTATAAGTCGGCCATTGGCAACGCGCTAGTATTAGCGGTGACCGGCGTATTGTTGGTGGGCGTATTATGGCTGGGCAGCTTCATTGTAGAGGCCGGCCACGTGGCGGGGCCTATCATTGTTATGGCGGTTATCGCCGTGCTGGGTATAAATGAAGTATTCACTACGCTGCCTAACGCCTTTCTAAAAGTCGGTGCTAGCTATGGCGCTGCTCGACGATTAAATGCACTGAGCAGCATAATGACTGAGGCGCCGTCGTTGGCCTTGCCTAATGCTTCTCGTGGGCATTCAGTGGCGTTTTATAATGTTTCGTTTCGCTATCCCGATACAGTCTATTCGGTGCTGTCTGAGACTACATTTACCTTGCCTGCCGGGAAGCGAACAGTGGTGACGGGTATCTCTGGGGCAGGCAAGTCAACGTTGGCTAACCTTGTTATGGGTAGAATATCGCCTTCAGAGGGGCAGGTTTACGTTGCCAGCTGTGCGCCTTCTAACGTTACTGTGGAAAGCCGTGCCAAGCATTTTGCTTTGCTCACGCAGCAGGTTGATCTTTTTGATGGATCGTTAGCGGCGAATCTGCGTATCGCGAACCCTGAGGCAAGCGATGATCAACTGTGGGAAGCTCTCTCTCAAGTCGCCCTAAAAGATTGGGTAAAGCAGCAACCCAATCAGCTTATGACTCAAGTCGGCGAAATGGGGCAGCAGCTCTCAGGTGGGCAAGCGCGAAGAGTGGCATTGGCTCGTGTTTTTTTGCGGGATCCAGCAGTCGTGCTTTTAGACGAACCCTTTGCCGGTGTGGATGCCTTCACCGCTATGCATATTGCTAAATCTCTTGACCATTGGCTCACTGGTCGAACAGCGATCTATTTTATTCACCAAGTAGAATGCCCGTCGTTGCTGCCTGGCGTTAACTACCACTGGCGACTTGCTGGGGGGAAGTTAAATACGGATACTCTTGATAATGTTGGAAATAATTTATCCTAATGACAGGAGTTTCGTATGCATGAATTTCTTCTTCAACTCCCTAAGGTAGAGCTTCATTTGCATATCGAAGGCTCACTAGAGCCTGAGTTAATGTTTGAACTTGCCAAGCGAAATGGTATTGAGCTTCCTTACGCTACGGCTAAAGAGGCAAAAGCGGCTTACGAGTTCGATGACCTACAAGGGTTCCTAAATCTTTATTACCAAGGCATGAATGTGCTGCGCACAGAGCAGGATTTTTATGACTTGGCGATGGATTATTTTCAGCGTGCTCGTGGTGAAGGGGTGGTGCACATTGATATGCATTTTGACCCTCAGGCCCATCTCCAGCGTGGCATTCCTCTTGAGGTTGTGATGGCGGGATTGCTTCGTGCGAAAGAAGAGGCAGAGGCTACGCTTGATCTGTCTGTTGGTATGATTATGGCTTTTTTGCGTGATCGTCCGGCTGAAGAAGCGCTCAGCGTGCTCGAAAACGCTGCTCCATACTGGAAGTTTTTAGATGCGATTGGTTTAGACAGCGCAGAGCGTGATAATCCCCCGGTAAAATTCCAGGCACTGTTTGCGCGAGCTAAAGAACTTGGCTTGGTGCGTGTTGCCCATGCAGGAGAAGAAGGACCCGCCGAATATATTGCTGAAGCGATGGATCTCCTCGATGTTCAGCGAATTGACCATGGGGTTCGCTGCCTCGAAAGTGGCACGGTGGTTAAGCGACTCAGAGAGCGTCAAATCGTACTAACGGTTTGCCCGCTGTCTAATGTCAGTTTGAAAGTAGTTGATGATCTTCGAGATCACCCTCTTCCCCAGTTGTTGAAAGAAAACCTCAAGGTGACAATTAGCTCAGACGACCCGGCTTATTTTGGCGGTGGGTTGCTGACAAATCATGTTGCCTGTGCTGAAGCATTTGGCTGGGATGCGGAGGTGTTCCGTATGCTGAACCGTAATGCAATTGAAGAAGCTTTTGTTGATGAGCCACGTCGCCAAGAGCTTTTGCAACGTCTTGAGTTGGTATGAAAGAACCGCCGACCTCGTGTTGATGGTGGCTTATGTAAATCGCTTCCCATCTCACCGTCGGCCAGCATAGGGTTGGTTGCTACCCGTAATGACGTTCCTACTAGACAAACTATCTTCTTAAGTAGTCGCCTATCTTCTTTCTAGGTGGCTATCAAACAAGATAAAAAAGTGTTGACGAATAAATAGAAATGGGTAGAATACGCCCCACATCGAACGGCAACGCCCTTCGGTAGCTCTTTAATAATTTGATCAGGTAATTCATGTGGGCGCTTGCCGATGAGGGTGA